>CAKPDO010000068.1 GCA_934148985.1 uncultured Clostridia bacterium | reverse complement strand
TGTATAGCCTCCGTGCGATCGGAAACTCCCTTATTCACTAAAATAAACCTGTCCACATACTTTTTCCACTTTTCAGAAACATTGTCTACTAACTGCCTATAACTTTCAGCGTTTAATTCAAAGGCATAGTATCTTTTAAAGTTCCCCTCCGTGTATTTGATAAATTCGGGAATATCGTCACCGGTATAAGCTCCGCAATCCACATAAATCTCATCCGCTCTGTTTGGTATAATATCCTTTTGAAAATACTGCGGCAACACGTAAATATCATCCAGTTGTCCAAATTGATATTCATCCGTCGTCCATTCCTGTACAATTCTCGTCAAAACGCGGCAGGACTCTTCATCATCCAATATATCTATTGTATTGCAGATATTATCAATGACTTCCTGTCTGTCATGCGTTCTTAAATAATCATCTACCCATATCTTGTTTGGGAAAACTCTGTCTACGCACAAGAATCCCAACTCTGTTAACTGTATGTATATATCCTTATAGTATCTGGTAGTTACAAGGACTACCGTATCCTCTTTATGTTTCAGCAAATCCTTTAATGAAATTACATCTATGCCATAACCGTAAGGATCTTTTTCCCCTGTCTTTTCTGCATTATTATCGCAAAAAAAATCCAATTTACGTTCCAAAAGTGATACCATGGTTGGAACACAGCTTCCCATATTTCCCACCCCGAATCCACATATATACTGATACTTTTCGTATCTTCTTTTTAAAAAATCAACGTAATCCGGAGTATAACTTTCTAAATAATTCCTAATCTGTCTCTTATATTCCTGCTTATGTTTTTCCATAGTATCCTATCTCCCATTTTGAAGATTCCAAAATTTTCCTGTACCCTTATATATTTGGGTAATTTATATCCTTATATTTCAGAAACTGCATACAAAACCGTTTCCGCGGCTCCCCAATTATGATGGCGCAAAAAGAATCTATACCGTGGTTGCATTTCCTTCAAATACTGCCATATTCGCAATATGTCCTCTTTTTCGTGATACACACAAATAGCCAGTTTCGGCATATCTTTCTTAATAACTCTTTCGGCACCCTTTAACGCAGCGTACTCTAATCCTTCTATATCCATCTTAATCATTGTTATTTTTTCTGTGATTTCATGATCTATAGTGGTTATATCAATTTTGTAATCCCATTCTCCTTCTTTAACAACTTTGCTTGCCCCCATCTCTGAATCTGTCTTAAATTTGACTGATCCCAGAGATTCTCCTACCCCTTTCTGTATTAAGGTAATAGGTTTCTCGCTCTTTGAGATTATCTTTTTTAACATCTCGCCGCACTCTTCATCGGGTTCAATGCAATATATTCTTTTAAATTTTCCCTTCGTGATATTCAACATTTCTTCTAATGTCTTTCCATCGTTAGACCCTGCCTCTACGATTACTTCATCTTGCCCTAATGAAATAATATCTCTGGGGAAATATTGATCCGGCACTTGTGCATCAATAAAATAATCTTGATTTGCCGACACCCTTCCTTTGATAAATGCTGTTAGCGTTTCACGCGACTTTTCGTCACTTAAATCATTATATAAATCCTGTATAAACAATATATTATCTAATAAATATTGTTTATACCCCTGCAAATCATGAATAAATGTATAGTAAATTTCCGCCTCGAAAGAATAAATTTTATCT
>CAKPDO010000067.1 GCA_934148985.1 uncultured Clostridia bacterium | reverse complement strand
TTAAAACTAATAGATGTAGTAATAGAAATACTAGACAGTAGAATACCAATATCAAGTAGAAACCCAGATATAGCAAACTTAACCGAAGGCAAAGACAAAATAATAATACTAAATAAAAGCGACCTAGCAGAGCAAAAGCAAAATGAAAAATGGGTACAATACTTTAAGCAACAAGGACACACAGCAATACTTGCAAACTGTAACGAAGGAAAAGGAATAAATGAAATACTAAGAGCTGTAGAAAAAATCAAACAAACAGAAATGGATGAATATGCAAAAAAGGGAAGAACAGGAAGAAAAATAAAAGCGATGGTACTTGGTATACCTAATGTACGGAAAATCATCATTTATAAATAGAGTTGCAAAAAATAGCAGATTAGAAGTTGGAAACAAGCCAGGAGTAACAAAACAAAAGCAGTGGATTAGAGTAAACGAAAAGATAGAATTGTTAGATACGCCAGGAGTATTATGGCCAAAATTTCAAAATGAACAAGTGGCGCTTAACTTATCATACACTGGAACCATAAAAGATGACATTTTACCTCAAACTGAAATTGCATATCAATTATTAAAATTTTTGCTTGAAAATTATAGAAATTCTATTATTCAAAGATATAAAATATCTAATGAATTTATAGAAGAAAAGCTACAATTAGATGAAGCTGAAAATATTAATATATATGAAATTATGAAAGAAATTGGTAAAAAAAGAGGAGCAATATTATCTGGTAGACAAATAGATGATGAAAAAACAGCAAAAATAATATTAGATGATTTTAGGAGCGGAAAACTTGGAAACATAACACTTGAGAAAGTAGAAAGGATGTAAAATTTGAACATAGAAGAATTTATACCAATAAAAAAAGATGAAACTGAAGTAAATCAGATGTCACCACTTGTGTGGGCTTATGTAGGGGATTGTGTATATGAATTATATATTAGAACATACCTTGTTGATAATACGAATTTAAAACCTCATAAGTTACATATAGAGTCTATAAAATATGTAAAAGCAAGTGCACAGGCAAAACTTTTAGAAAGCTTTTATGAAGATTTGACAGAAGAAGAAAAGGATATAGTAAGGAGAGGAAGAAACGCAAATAATCACCATTTGCCAAAAAATTCAAATGTTCAAGAATATATGTATTCAACAGCTTTTGAGGGATTAATTGGCTATTTGTATTTGTGTAAAAAGTATGATAGAGTAAAAGAAATAATTGAAAAATATATTTTGTGATTTTATATTGAATACGGTTCTTTTTATAAAAGGACCGTATCTTTGTCAAGAAAATACGGTCCAAATACTAAAAAATTAATTATTACTCATTTCTTCTAGTTTCAAAAGTTCTTCCCAACGTCTGTCAACTTCTTTTTGGAATTCTTCAATCATCCATTCATTACCAGGTTTAAACAAGTGTTTAAATCTTTTTTGTGGCCTCAAAAATTCTTCAATAGGAAGTTTTTTTGCTGGTTTATAAGTAATTTTATATTTTCCATCTACGACCTCATATAAAGGCCAATAGCAAGTTTTAACAGCTAATTCATTAATTTTCATAAGGTCTGGTGTATCATAACCCCAACCACGAGGGCAAGGTGAAAATACATTTAAAAATGTAGGACCTTCTGTGTAAATTGCTGTTTCGGCTTTTTGATATAAATCTCTAAAATCCATAAAAGCAATTGATTGAGCAACATAAGGAATATGATGTTCTACCATAATTTGGGTTAAATCCTTACGAGATTGCATTTTTCCAGGGATAACCTTACCAGCTGGAGTAGTTGTTGTATCAGCAAATTTTGGAGTTGCTGAAGAACGCTGAATACCTGTGTTCATGTATGCACCATTATCATAACATACATAAGTTAAGTCATGACCTCTTTCCATTGCACCAGATAAAGATTGCAAACCTATATCATAAGTTCCACCATCTCCACCAAATGTAATAAATTTAGTATGA
>CAKPDO010000066.1 GCA_934148985.1 uncultured Clostridia bacterium | reverse complement strand
AATTTTAATTGATTATTATATCTTATATATGCTGGTATCATTGCATAGTAATTTGCTTTGTGTTCTTCATTCATTATTTTTCTCACTCCTTGCTCCTGCTAATATAATTGCATATAAAAATAATGAAATATTTGCACCTACAAAAACTCCCAAAATAAATCGCCACATTTAATTCACCTCCTCAAAAATAATTTCATTTTTATCAAAGAATATATAGTTGGGGACATTTAGTTTCTTAGCATCTTCATCGACTTTATTTCCATCATGAAGTTCTAATATTTGTTTTCTATTTTTTATATATTTAAAAACTTCTTCCTTTCCATATATAAACCTTAAAATAAATGGTACGTAACTGTTTGAATTTCTAGCTCTTTTAAAATTCTGTTCTTCTTCTGAGATAACTTTATTTTTCAATTCAACATATAATGCTATATCTAAATCTCCTATCTTTTCTTTCGTAGAATTAATATATGAACCAAATAATACTGCTTTGTTAACTTTATAAATAAATTCATCATTTTGATTTACTTCTTGAATTCTTTTTTTTATATTTTTCAATACCATTTTTGCTGTTTTTCTTGAATATATTTTTTTCTTTTTATTTGATTTTTCTAAATTTAATCTTTTCATTAAAATTCTCTCCAAAAAAAATAAAGCTATTTCTTTTAAAATAGCTTTACTGTATTAAATTAAAATATTTTTATAAATTTACTGCAAATTTTTCAAATCGTTCAACAGCATCGTCTTTCATTTTTGCTGTAACTCTTACATATATCTCATAAGTTGTTTTTATTGTACTATGTCCTAATCTTTTAGAAACTGCTTTAATATCTGCACCTGCTTCAATAAGCCTAGTTGCATGAGTATCCCTAAAGTCATGAAATCTACAGGGAATGCCTAATTCATAATGTATAACCTTAAATGGATATTTGACTGTTGCAGTTCCTTCGAATATACCATTATTTTTTACAAATACTAAATCTACCTCTGGCAGTGCAACATCAATTTCAGCAAAAGCATTTACTATTTTAATCTCTGGCTTATTCGTATATTGATTTACTACTTCTTTCGCATAATGCTTCATATAGGTGGCTCCATATTCTTTTTTATTATTCTCCTGTTCTTTTTTAAACTCTTTTAAAGCAGTAGTCAGTGTATTTCCTATATCTATAGTTCTATAGCTACTCGGTGTCTTACAAGTTCCAAAATACCAGACCGTTTTTGCTTTTCCACTCAAATGTCTGCCATGAGTGCTACCATTTTGATTTTTTTCCACTATATTTTTATTGACTGTTAAAGTCTTGTTTTCCAAGTCTATATCATCCCACGTAAGTCCAAAAACTTCCGACACTCTAAGTCCTGTATAGTAAGCTGTTAGAACAGCATAATAAAAAGCATGATTCTTATTAAATCTTTCTAAAATTATATCAATTTCATTTTTAGTAAAAATATGTGCTGGATCTTTTTCAGGAACATCATATTTAGGTAAACCAACCTTTAACGCTGGATTTTCTTTAATAAATCCTACAACATCTGTTGCATATTTAAAAGATGTTTTTAAAACCTTTAAAATATTTTTCAAAAAATTTTTTGAAAATCCTTTTTCCACATATATATTATTTATAAATTCTTGTAAAGTTGATGTTGTTATTTGTGATAATCTATAAAAACCTATTCTAGGCTTTACATGATTTTTTATAATATTTTTATATGCTTGTATTGTATGATATTTTAAATTTATTTCACAATGTTGTTTCATCCAATAATCCAAATAATCAGAATATGACATTGAACTTGGAACAAAACTATGTCCTGTTTGCATATATTCATTATATGCTATAGTACCTGCTTTTTCTGCTTCGGCTTTTGTTTTAAAACCAGACTTTGTAACTCTTTTTCTCTTTCCATTAATAGGTGCAATGTCATATTGATATTGATATACTTTTCCTCTTCTTCTTACACTAACCATAAAATTTTACCTCCAAAAAAATTATTTGGTAAATAAAAAATAAGCTAACATTTTTATATGTTAGCTTTTGACAGTGCTATCTTATTCAATTTGTCGCCATTCTTGTCGCCATAATAGAATTCAGTCTTTTCAATACATTTAGAGCTTTTTGTTTCTTTTGGCAACAATTTGGCAACTATTTGTACGTTTTTTACAATTTTATTATTTGTTGTAATCCCTCAAGCCCTTGATATTACTGATTTTTACCACAGCAATTCTTATATTTCTTCCCACTTCCACAAGGGCAAGGGTCATTTCTACCAACCTTAGGTTCTTCCCTAACAACAGTTCTATTAACCTCAGGATTTTCGACAGCTGATTGACCTCCATCAACACTATTAATAGATTGTAAAGCAGCTTTAGTAATTTTAGCGGTTTCGCTTCTTCTTAAATCCTTTTGTTGTCTTAAATTCATAAGAAGTTTAACAACATCAACCTTAATAGCCTCAATCATTTCATCAAACATCTCTGTACCAACAATTCTATATTGAACAACAGGATCTTTTTGTCCCCAACCTTGAAGACCGATACCTTTTCTAAGTTCGTCCATATTGTCAATGTGATCCATCCATTTTTGGTCAACAACTTTAAGCATAACAATTCTTTCAATTTCACGAAGTTGTTCAGCTTCAATCTCTTTTTCTTTTTCAGCATATTTTTCATGTGCTTTTTCTTGTAAACTTGAAATAATTGCTTCTATGTCATTTGATTTATCTTTTAATTCATCTAACATACTTATTCCAAAAGTATTTACAATTTCATTAGATAAAGCTTCAATATTTAATGAGAATTTTCCTTTTTCGTCTGATTCATGATATGTTTCAACTGTAGCTCTTGCAACCCAATCAATATAATTTGATATAACCGAGCTTAAATCCATTCCATCAAGAACTTGTTTTCTTTGAGAATAAATTTCTTCTCTTTGAACATTCATAACATCATC
>CAKPDO010000065.1 GCA_934148985.1 uncultured Clostridia bacterium | reverse complement strand
GTTTCCGTCCGGTCTGCGTAGTAAAGTAATGTGATATCTGAAAAGTGAACTGCATATAAACAGATAAAGCCAGAAGAATATAGGAGATAAAATCAGAAATTGCGATATTTTATGCAAGCCTTTAGGCTAGCGTAAAAAGGGAAAATTATATAGGGATAAAACTGAATTATTCGAATTTTGCCAACGCGAATAACCCTGTTTTCAAACTATGCCATACAAGTTTTATTCCTTCCGTAAAATCGGTAAACATATAAATATAAAAGCACGTTCTAGTAACAAGAAAATCTTGTGAAAGAGAGTGCTTTTTCTTTATGCCAAAAAAAGAAAGGAGACGATTATGTACAAACCAAAAGAAACAGAAAGTGAACTTATAATATACCAAAAATATATAGATTTAGTAGAATATGGATACAATCTTTTAATAAAATATCCTAAAGCAGAAAAATATGCTTTAACAAGTGAAATAAGGAAAAGCATGTTTGAAACATTAAGACTTATTTTATATGCAAATAAAATAGCAAATAAAAATATAAGGTTAAATACAATAAATAAGATAGACGCAGAAATTTCGACACAGAAGTTTTTTGTAAGATTTTCATATAAAAATAAATATATAAGCCACAATAATTACTTTGAATGGTCAAAAAGATTAGATGAAATAGGAAAAATAATTGGAGGATGGATAAAGTCATGCCTAAGAGAGTAAACAATATTTTTAAATCAGCAATAGCATTTAGAAAACTATTAGAAGCACACAATAAAACTAAAAAGGAAAAAAGATTTAAGAAGCAAGTCATAGAATTTGAAATGGATTTAGAAAGTAATATCATTCAAATAGAAATGGAACTTTTAAATGGAACATACAAATTTTCAAAATATTTCGAATTCAAAATTTATGAGCCCAAAGAAAGAATAATAAAAACTCTAAAATATAGAGATAGGATGGTTCAGACTTGGTATGTAGAAAACTTTTTAAAACCATATTTTTCTGTAAGCTTTATATCAGATTCTTTTGCATGTATAGAAGATAAAGGTACACACAAGGCAGCTAATCAAATGCAAAAATATTTAAGAAAAGCTGATAAAGAATATGAAGAGACTTGGGTTTTAAAATGTGATATAAGTAAATTTTTCTTTAATATAGATTGTGAAATATTGTATAAAATTATTGAAAGAAAAATAAAAGATAGAGAATTTTTAGAGTTTACTAAAAAGATATTATACACAGAAAATAAAACAGGAATTTCAATTCCAATTGGAAATTATACATCACAATTTTATGCAAATATATATATGAATGAATTGGATAAATATTTAAAAGAGGAATTAAAAGTAAAATATGTGGAAAGGTATATGGATGATTTTGTTTTATTATTAAAATCGAAAGATGAAGCAAAAAATATTTTAGAAAAAATTACAGTATTTTTAGATGAAAAATTGCATTTAAAGTTAAATCAAAAAACCGTATATTTTAAAGCAAGTCAAGGGGTGAATTTTTGTGGTTATCGTATTTGGAAAACACATAAATTACTTAGAGTTCAAAGCAAGAAGAAAATGAAACGTAAATTAAAGAATTTTGAAAAGCTGTATAGGGAAAACAGGATTGAATTAGATTATGTTTTAGCTTGTATTAATTCGTGGAGAGGATATGCAAATCATTGCAAGAGCTATAATTTACAATGCAATTTTTTTGATAAATTTGTATTAAAAAAATAATTTTTATATGAGTTAACGACAAATTTTGGCATACCTATGCTTAAAATTGGTCGTTAACTTGCATTTATAAACGACTTGAATTTTCAGAAGAAATTTGCTAAAATATATTTGCAAGAAAGAGACTAAAGTGTATTAAGTTTATAGGAGCGGAGGAACTTGAAAATGGAACCACAAAAAAATAATGATTTATTTTTTACATGTAGTTTAATCGAATACATTGCAAGAAAAACTCAAAATACCAAAAAAGAAGAAAAATACATAGATACATTAATGGAAGTTTTAGAATCATGGATAATTAAAAAGATAGATAATTACAATAGTAGCATGTATTATGAAAGCCCAGAATATATGTATGCATGTTATAACGAAGGGAAAGTTCTATAAACAGTTGACTTTTTAGCAAAAAAAGAATAAAATACCATTGTCAAAAAATAAATTAAAAAGGAGACAAAAACTATGAATATTATAATGATGGGAGCCCAAGGTACAGGAAAAGGAACAGTGGCAGGATTTTTGAAAAATGAGTTAAATATACCACACATATCAACAGGCGAAATCTTCAGAAAAAATATAAAAGAAGGAACTGAAATGGGAAAGATAGCAACAAAATATGCTGATGAGGGAAAATTAGTTCCAGATGAAGTAACTAATAAAATGGTAAAAGATAGAATAAATGAACAAGATTGTGAAAATGGATTTATATTAGACGGATATCCAAGAACACTTGCTCAAGCAAAAGAACTTGACAAAATGCTAGAAGAAAAAAATACAAAGGTAGATTTAGTAATAAACTTAAATACTCCAACAGAAGAAATAATTGAAAGAGTATTAGCAAGAAGAGAATGCCCAAAATGTAAAAGAGTATATAACATGGTTTTAAATAAACCTAAAGAAGGCGAACTATGTGATGATTGTAAGGTTCAATTAACCAGAAGAGTTGACGATACAAAAGAAAAACTAGAATTAAGATTAAATACATTCTTTACAGAAACAAAGCCAGTTATTGACTTTTATGCTGAAAAAGGAATTGTTAAAGATGAAGAAGTAAGTATAAAAATAAATAGATTAGGTGAAGATGCAGCAAAAGATATTGTAAACTATATAAAAAATAAATAAGAGTGAAGTTAGAAAGAAGGCAAATAAATGGTTACAATAAAATCAAAAAAAGAAATTGAATTAATGAAAGATGTATGCAAAATAGTAGCAGAATTTTATGAACAATTAGAAAAAAAAGTAAGGCCAGGAATTTCTACATATGAATTAGACCAAGAAGCCGAAAAAATAATGAGAGGATTAGGTGCAATTCCAGCTCAAATTGGATATGACCCAGGAATAAGAGGAGTGCCAAAATTTCCAGCATCTACTTGTATATCTGTAAATGATGAGGTAATACATGGTATACCACACAAAAATCACATAATAAAAGATGGTGATGTAGTAAGTGTAGATACAGTAGCATTGAAAAATGGATTTCATGGAGATGCAGCACGTACATTTTTAGTTGGAAATGTATCTGATAGAGCAAAACGATTGGTAGATGTTACAAAACAAGCCTTTTTTGAGGGATTAAAATTTGCAAAACCAGGATTTAGAATTGGAGATATCTCTCACGCTGTTGGTGAATACGTAAAATCTCAAGGATATTCAGTTGTAAGAGAATTCCAAGGTCATGGAATAGGCAGGGAAATGCATGAAGATCCAGGAATACCAAATTATGGAAAAGCTGGAAAAGGAATAAGAATAGAACCAGGAATGACTTTGTGTATAGAACCAATGGTAATTGAAGGAAAACCGGATATATGGGAACTTGATGACGGATGGACAATTGTAACAGATGATGGAAGCCTAGCAGCACATTATGAAAATACAATTTTAATAACAGAAAATGAACCAAAAATATTGACAATCAAATAAATTTGCGATATAATGGTAAAGCTATTGTGGATAATAGGGGAAATATGTAATAATATCAAAGTTACATAAAAGCTTCAAATTACAAAAGCTTTACCTTAATTTATTTTCATAGAAAGAATAGCTCTTTAAGGAGGCGAGAATTTGGCTAAGGAAGATCTTATCGAATTAGAAGGAAAAGTTGTAGAAACATTACCAAATACAACATTTAAAGTTGAATTGGAAAATGGACATCAAATATTAGCAACAATTTCTGGAAAACTAAGAATGAATTACATAAAGATTTTAACAGGTGATAAAGTAAAAGTACAAATGTCACCATATGATTTAAATCGTGGCAGAATTACTTGGAGAGCTAAATAACAATCAAATATAGAAAGGAATGAGTGAAATGAAAGTAAGAC
>CAKPDO010000064.1 GCA_934148985.1 uncultured Clostridia bacterium | reverse complement strand
AAATCATCATTTTTTATATCTATTCCCCATACCTCTGAAAAAATTGGAATTAATAGTGGATCTCCTGTTCTAAATTTAACGTTTAATTTTCTACAATTTTGAATTAAATCTTTTATTACTTTTTTATATTCTTCGTTTGCTAAAACCATATCTTTACTAGCATTTCCTGCAACAATAACTCTCCTTACATTAAATTCTGTTGCTCCCAAATTTGCTACCAATTTTAATAATTCATTTGCATCTTTTGCCGTTTCTTTTGATAAAGTATATTTTATTGCATATTTTATATTATACTTATTTAAAATTGGAAGAATATCAATAACTTTTTTAAAAGCTCCTTTTGTTCTTCTAAATTTATCATGCGTTTCTTCTAAGCCATCTAAACTAATTGAAAGTTTTATATTTTCATATGAGGCAAGTTTTTTGCATTTTTCTTCATTTAACAAAGTTCCATTAGTTGTTATCACAATATCTTCAAAATTTTTTGCATAATCTAAAATCTCAAAAATATCACTTCGCAAAAAAGGCTCTCCTCCTGATAAATTAAGCATGGTTATCCCATTATACCAAAATTCCGCAAGTAAATTTTTTGCCTCTCTTAATGATAATTTTTCATTATCGTTTTTTTCCGACACTCTACAATGTTTACAATTTAAATTACATTCATTGTTTATGTCCCATTGAGCTATTGTTGCCATAATCTAATTCCTCCTTCATGTATTTTTCGAATATTTTAAAAGCCTCTATTTGCTTTTCGTAAAATTCGTTCTTTTGAATTAATTCATTTACTTCTTCTACAGTACACCAATACACATTTTCTACTTCTTCTGATTGCAATACTAATTCTTTTAAATCTATTTCTTTTTTTATGTAATATAAGTTATATTTAACTCCATTAATTTCTGTTTTAAAAACTTCTTTTAAATCCTGCTTTCTTATATTAATTCCAAGTTCTTCTTTTATTTCTCTTGTTGCTCCATTTTTTTCATTTTCTCCATTTAATGTATGTCCACTTGTTATGCCATATTTACCACCTTTTTGATGACTTCTTTTTTGTATTAATAGCTGTCTTTTTGAATTTATAATAAATATTGTTACTATTTGCATTCTAACCTCTCTTTTATATTATTATATGCTTCTTATTTGTGATTTATGACATGTACTTTTGTGACCGGTTCTTTTTAGAACATTGTCCACAAAAGAACCGGTCCCCAAAGTACCCAAAGTACAAAAAAGAGCTGACCTACATATATTGGCCAACTCCTTTTTTATTTTTCCCCTTTTAAATTCAAACTACATTGCTTCTTGTTCTGTAGCTTCTGCGTTATCTTCTCCATCGTTTTCTTTAACGATTTCTAAGCTACCAACAGATACTTCATAAGCAACTTTTTTAATAACAGTTCCATCTTCATATTTCTTTTCATAGTTTCTTGATTGAATTCTACCTACTATTTTAACTTCAGTTCCAACCTCTAAGTTTTGGCAAAATCTTGCGTTTCTACCCCAAGCTATTGATGGAATATAATCTGATTTGTTGTAAGCTCTATTTACAGCTAATAAAATATCAGCAATTTCTCTACCAAATGGTGTTTGTCTGTAAATTGGTTTTTTGCAAATATAACCGATTAATACAACTTCGTTTGTTATTGTATCTTTTTTTGTTAATTCACTAATATCGTTTTCTTCATCTTCTTCTGATGAATCTTCTAATTTTTCGATATCTTTAGCAAATACTGTAAGTATTAACCTGTTTTTTTCATTCTCATAACTGTTGTATGATCTAAATTGTCCTTTTATTAACAATTTGCTTCCTATTGCCATCATGTCATCATTGATTAGTCTTTCTGAAACTGTTACGGGAATTATATCTGCATTCCCACTTAAACGTGGTGTTGAAAGATCAAATGAATAAAACCTTTCTCCATAAATTTCATGACTGAATTTCTTCTCAGATGTTACCCTTCCTACTAATGTTAAGTAGTTGTTTTCTAAATAATTTGTATCCAATTTTTATTCCTCCCTATTTCTTTTTTGGATTTATCTAGAGTGCCTCTTTTTTCGGTCTCAAATCTCATAATACCTATTATACAACACTTTTTTGGTTTTGTCTACATAAAGAGTTAAATTTTTCTAAATTTTTTGTAATATTTCTCCATAAATGGCTAAAATAGTATATATTGCAAGCACATTATATATTTTATTTATGTTATTTTTCTCAATTTCCAAGTCAAATTCCTGTTCTTCTATAATATTATAAACACCATTAATCTTTCTTTGAATACATACCATCGTTTTTTCTTTTTTTACACTTGATACTGTAATTGTTGATTTTTCATTAAATCCAAATGTAATTATATTGGTATCTACATTTTTAAATACATCCATATTTTCCTTTATATCTGAATTTATAATTATATAATCCGCTTTTTTTATTATTTCCTCTAAGTATTTTGAATTATTAAGTAATTTTTCGATATTTTCGCAAATAACCAAAACATCAAATTTAACATTTTTAACATTTTCAATGCTTTTTTTGTTTATATTAATGATTTCAAAATTCCCCTTAGAATTTTTATTAATGGCATTTTTTATAAAATTACTATCATTTTCTTTTGAAATTATTCCAATAAAAGGCATCTCTTTTCCCCTTTAAAAGTAAAATCTTCTATTTAAATTATATACTCATTGTGAGTAATTTATACATTATAATCACTAAAATATTTAATCAATATCTACATTTACACTGTTATTATTATTTAAATTTTCATTATTCACAACATTTGCTGAAGTAACCTCTGTTGTTTTTAAATCGGTATTTAAGACTTGTGACATAAAAAATAATGTTACAATTGTAAGTATTGAAACCACATATGCATATACTTTTTCTTTATTTATAACAAAAAACATATTTTTCAAGAAAAAAACCTCCAACAATAATCTTATATAATTATATGATTATTATTGGAGTAAAATTCTTTTTTATAATTATTTTATTTGTTTCATAACTTCTTCAGCAAAGTTTTCTTCTTTTTTCTCTATTCCTTCGCCTTTTTCAATTCTTGCAAACTCAACTACTTCAGCATTTTTAGATTTTAATAAATCTTCAACTTTCATATCTGGGTCTTTAACAAATGGTTGTTCAACTAGACAAATTTCACTGTAAAATTTACCAATTCTTCCTAAAACTATTTTTTCTGCTATAGCTTCTGGTTTTCCTTCATTCATAGCTTGTGCTTTTAAAATTTCCATTTCTTTGTCTAATCTTTCTTGTGGTACAGCTTCTCTATTTAAAAATTCTGGTTTTGATGCTGCTATTTGCATACAAATATCTTTTGCAAGTGCTTGATCTCCATTTTTGATATTTACTAAAACTGCTATTTTTCCATCTCCGTGAATATATTTTTCAATTAAACCATCAGCTGTTTCAAATCTAGTAAATCTACGAATGCTCAATTTTTCTCCTATCTTTGCAACTTTATCTACTAAAACATCTGATACTTTCTTTCCTGTTTCTTCAATAGACTCTTGTTCTAATAAACTTTCAACATCAGCTGGATTTTTTAAAGCTACTTGTTTTGCAATAGCTTCAACAAAAGCCTTAAATTCAGCATTTTGTGCAACAAAGTCTGTTTCTGAATTTACTTCTACTACAGCTCCTACTTTTCCATCGTCTGATACATATCCTAAAACTAATCCTTCTGCTGCTATTCTATCTGATTTTTTTGCTGCCTTTGCAATTCCTCTTTCACGTAATAGTTCAATTGCCTTTTCCATATCTCCATCTGCTTCTGTTAAAACTTTTTTGCAGTCCATCATTCCTGCACCTGTTTTTTCTCTTAATTCTTTTACCATTGCTGCTGATACCATACTTATCTCCTCCTATTTTAATTTTTTATTTAAAATTAGAGTAGAGCAGTTAAGCCCTACTCTTTATTTTTATTATTCTTCGATATTTTCTTTTGCAACCATTTCTTCCATTGTTTCTACTTCTTCATCTTCAACTGGTTGCTCAAAGCTTTCGCCTTGTTTTCCTTCTATAACCGCATTTGCTATAACATCTGTTATTAATTTAACAGCTCTTATTGCATCATCATTTCCTGGTATTGGATAATCTAATACTTCAGGATTGCAGTTTGTATCTACTATTCCTACTGTAGGAATATTTAATTTTTTAGCTTCACTTATTGCATTGTATTCTTTCTTAGGATCTACTAGGAATATAACTCCTGGCATTTCTTCCATATCTTTAATTCCACCTAAGTTTGTTTGAAGTTTTTCCATTTCTTTCTTTAATAGTATAACTTCTTTTTTAGGTAATACATCAAAAGTTCCGTCTTCTTGCATTCTTTCTAAGTCTTTTAGTCTTTGTATTCTTGTTTTGATAGTTTTGAAGTTTGTAAGCATTCCTCCTAACCATCTTTGGTCAACATAGTACATACCACATTTTT
>CAKPDO010000063.1 GCA_934148985.1 uncultured Clostridia bacterium | reverse complement strand
TCTGGAACATTGTCTGTTACTCTTGCTGTTCCTTTTTTGCTTCCACTATTTGTTAATGTAATTGTGTAATCAAATGTGTCTCCAGCTTTTACTACTTTGTCTGCATCATTATTTGCTTTTACTCCATCGATGTTTACTGTGTCAATAACTACTTCAGGTTCCTCAATTCCTACTGTTGCAATATTCTTTATTTTTCCATTAATATTATTAACAATCATGGTAAATACAATTTTTGTAATTTCGTTTGCATTTACTTCAACAGATATTCCATCAATAAGTTTACTTACTATTTCACTTGATGACTCATCAGCTATCAATGTTTGATTTTCAATTAATTTTGCTAATTCCTCATCTTTTACATCTATAATACCAGAAATATCTCCTGTATTTTCAATAGCTATAGTGTAAACAATTTTGTCGCCTACTTTTACAGCTTCTTTTTCACCTTTTTCTCCAATTTTAGCTGTTTTAGATGATTTTATTACTGCTGTTTTTACTTCATTAGATGATGTATTTCCATTAGTTAAAGCTTTATTTAAAATTGTTCCTGTAGCCTCTTCATTTACTTTAACAGTAAACTTAGTTTCTACACTTTCTCCAGCTTTAATATCAATGTACCATTTTATTCCAACTACAACATCATTTTCACTTATGATATTTGCAAAATCTCCAGCACTTCCATCTACATATGTTGTTTTTTCTGGTATAATATCAGCCACTTCAACATTTTTTACATCTTCGTCTGTATTATTTTTTATTTTAAGTGTATATTCTATTTCTTCGCCTTGTGTTACTAAATTTGAGCCAGTTTTTGTATTAGCTATTTTTTTAATTGATATATCAGATTTTTCACTATCAATTTTAGCTGATACTGGTTGCATTTTTAATTCCATTGGTTTCCATGCAACGTTTCTGTCATCTGTTACTTTAACTAAATCTCCCTCCGTAACTCTTGTTATTGTAGAGCCTTGTATTGAATCAATTTCACTTGTTTCATTATTACTAGAATTAGTTTGATTTGTGCTATCGCTTGCTCCAGTATTATTTTGTGTATTATTATTTTGTGTATTATTATTTTTTGTATTATTTCTCGATGTATTACTGTTGCTTGCTGTTTGAGTGTTAGATTGATTATTATTTGTTTGATTATTCGTATTATTTTCATTATTAGCTAATGAAGCATTTTTATCAGCTGTAGTATTACTTTCATCTTTTTGAACATTTTCATTTACTGTTTCAGAATTTGAACCATTTTCCGATGCCACATCAACAGCATCTGTGGTTCCTTTATCCTTTAAGAAAACAACCGTACCAGCAATGGCTAGTATTCCTAAAATGACTACTATTGCAATTGCTATTACGCTTTTCTTGTTCAGATTTTCTAACATTTTATTTCCCCCTATCTTTTTATTTCTCACGAGCCTTTATTATAAGCCTTTCCTTATTACCATTTGTGCACGTTATTAGTGTTACTTCTCGTATTTCATTGTCTTCAGTTTTTAAAACACTAACATCATTCGGGTCTGTGTTAAACTTGCTATAAATTTCATACTTAATAGTTCTTTTCTTTAAATCAGTCAATTCTATTTCATCACCAATTTTCAATTTTTTTGTTTTTCCAAACATTGTTCCATCATAGTTATTGTGCCCGGCAATAGATAAATTTCCATAATCATTTACCATATTTCCCCAATACCTTACAATGGCAAATTTCATTGGCTTTTTAGTTTCTTCTGGATTTGATGTTTCTATAGCCACAATTGGATATTCTATATTAATTTTAGGAATTTTTATTACTCCTATTACATCATATCCTTGCATTTGAACCTTATTATCAGTATCTTCAGTGTTGTATGTACTTTCAACATTAATTTTAGAAAATACTTCTAAAGTTTCTTGGTTCTTTGTTTCATTAATTTTTCTTCCACCATATTTCTTTATAATACATACAAGTAAAACTACCGCTATAATGCACAAAATTATAAAAATACTTTGATAAATTTTTTGTTTCATCTTATTTGCTTTCTTTTTCTTTATTACTTTTCATCTTTATAAATACTAAAATCAAAGCTATTATAACAACTATAAATGCAAGTATTAATATTATATTATCACCTGTAATTGGTAATTTTGTTGTTTCCTGTGTTACTATTTTTTCTCTTTCGTAAGATTCTTCTTTTTCTTCTTGGCTTGTTAGAAACTGAACATCAGTTATAACATTGCTTCCATCCTCTTTTTTTAGTAATACAACATATTTAGAATTTTCTGTAGCTTCTTTTGGTTGTTTTATTGTCATATCGTTAACTTGTTTCCAATCAGCTTCATTTACTAATGTACTATATATTTCATCAAATTCTTCTAATGTTTGAATTTTTGAAAACATATCCATATTACTATATTCACTGTTTATTTTTTCCGCTAAATTCATTATTTTTTCATAATTGCCTTCAATAGCACTGGTTTCATAAAAATACTTTGCATCTTGATCATCGTTAATTTTTATCCCTCCAGTCTTTAAAGTAACATGAACTCCATTAGCATCTATCCTATCTTCTTCTGTTAAACCATCAACTATTTCAGTTTTTATCCTCTTAGTTGTGCTTTCAATTTCTTCAATTTTTTCTTTGCCGAATGCTTTTTCGAAGTCAATTTCTATTTCATCTAACTCTGTTCCTCGTTTTACGTTTAAAAATGCTTTTGTATTTTTTTCAAAATCAAAATCAGCACTTTCTACTAATGCTACTTGATTTCCTTCTCCATCTTTTACAGAATGAATATATTTTAATTCCATTTCTGGTGTCGATGAATTCAAAGAAAGTGCATAATTAAATTCGGTGTTTTCTAACCCCTTAATATAAATCATGCACTTTCTTTCGTTTATTTGTACTATTTGTACTTCGTCTTTTGTTAAATTTGCTGCAAATGAAATGGCTGGTATAACAATTGCTACAATCGCTGTAAGTATTATACCCGTAAGCCTTTTCGTAATTTGGTTCATACTTATACCTCCCCCTATCCAATTTTATGGCAACATTATATTATAATTTTTTTATTTTGTAAATAGTTTTTTTATTTTTTATCTTCTCTTTACTTACGGAAATGCCAAAAAAACACATTACATAATTGCAATGTGTTTTTAATTGTTTTTATATTATTTTTAAACTAACATTAAAACCGCCATTGGAGCATTATCTCCTCTACGAGCTTCAGCTTTAACTATTCTTGTATATCCTCCAGTAATATCTGCATACTTAGGAGCTATTTCATTGAATAGTTTTGATGGTAAATCTACATTTTCACCATTAACTTTAACTTTATTTATTTTATTCATAATGCTTCTTCTAGCATTTAATCTTGATGGCATATCTTTTTGTCTTGATTCTGTTGTTTCTTCTTTAACAACTTTTAGGTATTCTTTACCATTTTTGCTTTTAGCAATTTCAGTTAATTTATTACCTTTTGAATCAAGTTTTGCTTTAACAACTTTTACATCTACCATTTCGAAATTATCTTTTTCTTTAACTGCTAAAGCAATTATTGAATCAGCTATTTTCTTAACTTCCTTGGCTCTTGTTTCTGTTGTTGTTATTTTTCCATACATTATTAAATCTGTTGTTAATGTCTTTAACATTGACATTCTGATGTCTGTTGTTCTTCCTAATTTTCTGTTAGCCAATTTGTTCAACCTCCTTGTCTTCGTTACGGGATTTTCCCTATATATTTATTATTCTTCCTCTGGTGCGAAATCTAATCCTAGAGCATGTAATTTGGCCACTACTTCATCTAAAGATTTTTTGCCTAAGTTTCTTACTTTCATCATATCAGATCCAGTTTTACTTGCTAAATCTTCTACAGTTGAAATTCCTGCACGTTTTAGGCAATTGAATGACCTAACTGATAATTCCAATTCTTCAATTGACTTTTCAAGAATTTTTTCTTTTTTATTTTCTTCTTTTTCAACCATAATTTTTGTATTTTTTGTAGCTTCTGACAAATCAATAAATAGTTCTAAGTGTCCTGTTAATATTTTGGCTGCTAAACTTAATGCTTCATAAGGTTTTAAACTTCCATCTGTCCAAACTTCAATAACAAGTCTATCCAAATCAACCATTTGTCCAACTCTAGTATTTTCAATTTGATAATTTACTTTTTTTACTGGAGTATAAATAGAATCTATTGGAAGCACTGATATATCTTGGTCTGGCTTTTTGTTTTTATCTGATGGAACATATCCTCTACCTCTATTTGCTGTTAGCTCCATAACAAGATGTCCACCTTCACTAACTGTTGCAATATGTAAATCTGGATTTAATATTTCAACAGTACCATCTGTTTGAATATCTCCTGCTTTTACTTCGCCTTCACCATTAAAGTCTAAACGCAATACTTTTTCTTCTTCTTCCGCAAATTTTAGTCTTACGTTCTTTAAGTTTACTATAATTTCTGGTACATCTTCTACAACATTTGGAATACTAGAAAATTCATGTAAAACTCCATTTAT
>CAKPDO010000062.1 GCA_934148985.1 uncultured Clostridia bacterium | reverse complement strand
ATTTTCATAAATAATGATTTTGATGTAGAAAAGCACATAGAATGTTTTGAAAAAATGGCTAAAGAATTAAAAGGATATACTCATAATTGTACTATTAGCTTTTTAGATTTATATGAAAAAGTAAAAAGAAATGCACCAGATTTAAGACATCCAACAAAAGAGGAACAAATTAGAATAGCAAAAGCGTTTGCTCGAATAGGAAAAGAAAATAATATAGTAATACATAGTTGTTGTGAAAAAACTTTTTTATCAGAATATGGATTAAAATGGTAGTCTTTTTCAAAAACTTAGTAAAATGTAATAGTTTTGGAAAAATATTTCCAAAACTATTGATAAAAATCCTAAAAACGTATATACTATGTATAGAGGTGATTTCTATGAATATGATAAAAAGAATAGAATATTTAGAAGAACTAAAAAGGTGGAAAGATAAAGATTTAATTAAAGTAGTTACAGGAATAAGAAGATGTGGAAAATCCACTTTATTTGAATTATTTATAGAATATTTAAAAGAAGAAAATATTGCGGATAACCATATAATATCAATCAATTTAGAATCATTAGAATATAATTTTTCAGGCTACAAAGAATTATATGACTATGTTATGGAAAAAGTTAAAGACGATAAAAAGTATTATGTTTTTTTAGATGAAGTACAAAATATTGAAAAATTCCAAAAAGCTGTAGATGGATTATATATAAAAAAGAATATTGATATTTATATAACGGGTTCAAATGCTTTTCTATTATCTGGAGAATTAGCAACATTATTAACAGGTAGATATGTAGAAATAAAAATGTTACCATTATCATTTAAAGAATATATATCAGCATTTCCAGATAATAATAATTACCAAATGCTATTTTTAGAATATATGAAAAATGGAGGAATGCCTGGAACAATAAGTGTATTAGATTTAGGAATGAATGATATAAATAAATATTTAGACAGTATATTTTCTACTGTAGTTTTTAAGGACATAATGGCAAGAAACAAAATAACTGATAAAACGCTTTTAGAAAATATAATAAAATTTATATTTGACAGTATAGGAAGCCCAATATCAACCAAAAAGATAAGTGATACTTTAACAAGTAAAGGAATATCAACAAGTAATCATACTGTTGATAATTATATAGATTCATTCGTAGATTGCTATTTAATATATAAAGCTGAAAGATTTGATGTTAAAGGCAAAAATTTATTAGTAAGAGATTATAAATACTATTCGGTAGATACAGGATTGAGAAGTTATCTATTAGGTAAAAAATCAGATAGTGATATGGGACATATACTTGAAAATATAATCTACCTTGAACTTTTAAGAAGAGGGTACAGGGTTTATGTTGGAAAAGTGGATGATTTAGAAATAGACTTTGTCGCAGAAAATTGCGATGGATTAAAATATTTCCAAGTTGCGCTTACTGTTAGAGATGAAAAGGTTTTAGAAAGAGAGTTAAAATCATTACAAAAAACGGGAGACCATTATCCAAAATATTTAATAACAATGGATATGGATTTAACCGCTGACTATGATGGCATAACTAAAATTAATGCAATAGATTGGTTGTTGGAAAAAAATAAATAATATTCAGGAGGTCAAAATGAAATATTTAGTAGTATCAGACATACATGGTTCATTATATTATGCAAGAAAATTAGAGGAAATAATAAACAAAGAAAAACCAGATAAAATAATTTTATTAGGAGATTTATATTATCATGGACCAAGGAATGCTTTAACACAAGAATATAATCCTAGTGAAGTAGCTAAAATTTTGAACAAATATGCTGAAAAGATCATGTGCACTAGAGGAAATTGCGATGCAGAAGTAGATGAAATGATATCAGATTTTAAATTTGAAAATAATATTCAAATAAATATTAATGGTACAGAATTCTTTTTCAGTCATGGACATGTTTATAATTCAGATAATGTACCGCCAACAGGAGATGTCGTAGTATATGGACATTTTCATACAGGTTTTATAAAAGAAGAATATGGATTAATATTTGTGAATCCAGGTTCTATTTCACTACCAAAAAGTAATACGGCGAATAGTTATGTGATAATAGATGATTCAGAAATAATTTTAAAAGACATCGATGGAAGTGCTATAGATAGAAAAAAATATGTATAGAAATAGCTGAAGCAAAAAAATCTAATTTTTTTCTTGCCTCAATATTTTTCTTTGAGCATAATAAAATATAATAAAAAATCTCATAATACAATAAATATATTGTTTTTGAAAGTTTTTGCATTGATAATACAAAAACTTGGCAAAAACAAATAAAAATTGTATTATATAAACGAATTAATAAAATTTTAACTAGAGAATTGAATTCAGTGGAAAAAGCAAGATAAAGAAAAAAAGGGGTGATTATATGAATTACAAAATAATATCAATGGATTTTGATGGAACGCTTTTAACAAGTGATAAACAGGTTACAGAGGAAACAAGGAAAACTTTAATGGAATTAAAAGAAAAAAGTTACATTATTATTGGAATAACAGCAAGAATTTTGCCAAGTGTAAAAAATGTATGTGATATTAATATGTTTGATTATTTAATTTTAAATAATGGCAATTCGTTATATGATGTAAAAAATAAAATAGGTATTGAAATGGGTGGCCTTGAAGAAACAAGCATAATTAAAATAACAAATTGTTTTAAAGATATTTCAGAAGAAATAGATTATTATTCATTAGACAAATGTTACATATATAAAAAAGTGACACCTCAAACTAAAAATTATAAAATTAATATTAGTGATATTACTGAAATTAAAGAAAAAATAGCGAGAATTAATGTTTTCTTTAAAACCAATGAAGAAATTATCAAATATAAAGATTTTATAAATTGCAATTTTGATGATATAGATGCTTTTGAAATGCTTCACACAGATAATACAAAAGCAGAAAAATGGTTATCAATAAATCCTAAAAATGTAAATAAATTTAAAACATTAGAAAAATTATGTCTAGATTTGAATGTAAATATGGAAGAAGTAATATTTTTTGGAGATGGCACAAATGATTTACCATTAATAGGCAAAGCAGGTTTAGGAGTTGCAATGGAAAATGCATTAAATGAAGTAAAAGAACAGGCTAAAGAAACAACTTTATCGAATGACGAAAATGGAATAGCTTATTTTTTGAAAAGAAAAATTTTATAAAAAATATAATAAAATTGAAAAAAATGGAGGAATTTGAAATGAATGATGTTGAATATCAAAACAAAGAGTATAATTTTGAATACAGAGTATCAGTATTAATATATAATAAAGAAAAAACAAAAATATTGGTATTTTATGGAAATGATATAGATTTTTACATGCTACCGGGTGGCAAAGTTAAAGAATTTGAAAAAAGTGAACATGCAATAAAGAGGAAAATATACGAAGAACTTGGATATGAAAATTTGAAATTTGAATTTGTAGGTGTTAGTGAAGAATTTGTAACCAAAAAGGAAGATAAAATTCATGAAATTACAATGACATATAAATGCATATATGATGGAGAAATTCAAGAAGAACCATTTAAGAGTAAAGAATCTGATTTTGGAAATTTTAAATGGATAGATATTAATGAAATATATGATTATGATATACATCCTAATGGTATAATTGCTATGATGAATGGAGAAAACCATATTGTAGAAGAAATAAATTTTATATAAAGAAAAAATTAAATAACTTATTTTTGAAAAAAAGAATTTTATGAAGAATATATATGCAAGGAGGAAAAAATGGTTATGTTCCTTGTACATATTACTTTTTATGGGATGATGAAAAAATAGTGGGGCTATTTAAAATAAGACATTTTTTAAATGACTTTTTGAAAAATGGACCTGGTCATATAGGATATACAATTCTATCTAAATATAGAGGCAAAGGATATGCTACTGCTGGCCTAAATTTAGCAATTAAGGAATGCAAAAAAATAATACAGGAAGATGAGATATATCTATCAGTTTTGAAAACTAATGAGGCTTCGTTAAAAGTTCAATTAAAATGTGGAGCATATAAGTCAGGAGAAACAGAAAATGATTATTTAATGAGAATAAAAATATAGAAAAATACGAATTAATGATTGGTATGTAAGACAAAGAGGGGAAAGAGAAAATAAAAAAAATAAATTAAAATCAAAAAAAAGATTGACAATTATCATAAAATCAGAGTATAATGATTACAATAACAAAGTAACTAAGGTTATAGTTATAAATAAAAGCGGTTTTACCATTCCAAATAAAAATGGATTTATAAAGTGGTTTTATCATTCCAATTAAAAATGAGTTTATAAAGCGGTTTTACCATTCCAAATAAAAATGGGAGTAAAAGTAGATGGTATAGGAAACTGTACCATCTAAATTTTTTAGATGAAGCAAAAAATGAAAGAAAATAAATTAAAATGGTATATTGCAGATAAAGCGTATATTAATTATTTAAAGAAATTCGATGACAAAGTTGAAAATATAAACTATAACGATAAACTAAAACCATATTTAGGAATATTAATAAATATAAATAACATGAACTATTATGTGCCAATTTCATCAGCAAAAGAAAAACATTATAAAATGAATGAAAATATTGACTTTATTAAAATAATGAAACA
>CAKPDO010000061.1 GCA_934148985.1 uncultured Clostridia bacterium | reverse complement strand
ATCCTTTTAATTCTTTAGCCATTTTTTCAAAACATTCTATGTGCTTTTCTACATCAAAATCATTATTTATGAAAATTTGATCATATCTCCACCCAATAGAATCTACGCCTATATGACTTGATAATTTCTTAAAACTTTCTATCACTTTTTCTTTATCTGGTACAACTGGCTCAATATCTTTTCCGTAAGGTGTAATTGTTACAAACCAATATTGTCTGTAAATATCCAGTTCATCTAAATATTTTAGCATAGGCTCTGGATTTTTAGTACAAAATTCTATACAGTCTACAACTTCTGGATTTAATAATTACTTTGTTATCTGTGATGGATAATATGGATTTCTAACTAATACATAGCCTTCTCGTATTCTATTGATAAGCCATTTTGAATAAAATGCTGGTATATCTGTTCTGCAACCTGTATTGATTATCATTTATTTTCTCCTTGTTTATACATAAAACATTCTCTTTCGTGTGAATAAATTACACCATTTACACCTTATCATAATGCTGTACCTCGTTTTGGCACAAACAATTTATTCATATTTACTTTTTCATGTTCTAATAAATAAATTTTCTTTTTTATTCCACCTGCATAACCTGTTAGACTTCCATTTGTTCCAACTACTCTATGGCAAGGAATGATAATTGAAATAGGATTATGACCTACTGCTCCACCTACTGCTTGTGCTGACATCTTTTTTATTCCTTTTTGTTTAGCAAGTTCTTTTGCAATATCATTGTAAGTAATTACTTCTCCATAAGGAATACTTTTTAGAATTTCCCATACACTTTTTCTAAATTCACTTCCAATAGGGCTTATTTCTAATTCATTAATCTTTGGCTTTTCTCCATTAAAATATCTATCCAACCATTTTTTTGTTCTTTCTAATATTTCAAGATTTTCCATTTCTACTATTTCTTCTTTAAAATTAGATAGATAATATTTTTGATTTTCCATCCATAGTCCTACTAATTTATTATCTTTTGAAGCAATTAGCAAATTACCAATGGGCGATTGATAAGTAGATGTATAAATCATTCTAAACTCCTCCTAATTTTATTTAATTGTCCTCTAGTGAGTTCCATATACCTATTGTAATACAACTCCTAAAAGGTTTATATTTTTCAAATACTGTAATATTTAACTTGTATTTTTTCATTATTTTTTTAATGGCATAATCACTATCTAACAATATATCTGTATCGTTCATTGTTCTCATTGCTATATATTTTGCAGTCCATTCTCCAATACCTTTAATATCTAATAACCTTTTTATTTCTATTTTAGGGTTGGTACAATTACTAAAATCTACCTTTTGACTTGTAAAAAGTATTGCTAGTTCTTTAATAGCATTTGCCTTTGTTTTTGTAATTCCTAGTGGTCCGAAGTATATCAGATATATTGTCTTTTATTTTCAAAATATCCTCTGGTGTAGGAAATAAGTAGTTTAAACCATCTATATTTGTATTTATTTTGTTTCCTATTTTCTCTGTTATTCTTTGTAATAATGTAGTAGCTGATTTGACACTTACTAATTGTCCTATTACTGCTCTAACACAAATTTCAAAATCATCTATGCTACTAGGTATTCTAGTTCCAATTAAAAATGAATCTGGTATTGTTTTGTTTACATCTTTTAGTGTTTCATAAATAGAATATGGCTCACAGTTTAGGTCAAATAGATTTTTTACTTTTCCAATGACTTGTGGCAATACTTTTAGAAGTGTATCAGAAATTGTTAAATCAATAGCACTTTTCTTTTCATTATTAGATACAATAATATACCCTGTTACATATTCGTTGTTTTTCTTGATTCGTATTGTTCTATAATATTTGCCTTTTTCTATTTTCTCAATTCCATAAATAATCTACTTGTTTGCAAATATTCTATTGGTGTTACATTATATTCTTCTTTGAAAACTCGCCTTAAATGTCTACTGCTCACTTGCAAAATATTTGCAATTTCTTCTATATTTCCTTCATCTACTATATTTTCTTCTGGTAACTTTACTGCCCTTGCTGCTATTGTTTTTGAAGAATCTATTTTTGAATTGCCTGGTGCAAGTTCTGGTCTACAAATTAAGCAAGGTCTAAAACCATCTGCCTCTGCTTCTGCTGGAGTAGTGTAGTAGGTGCAATTTTCTTCTTTTGGGAGTTTGGCTTTACATACAGGTCTACAATAAATTTCTGTTGAAGAAATTCCAATAAAAACTCTGCCATCAAATCTTTCATCTTTGGACTTAAATACTTCATATAATGAATGATTTACTTTTTCTTTCACTTTTCCACCCCTTTCGCATTTATATTATAACATATTTTTTAAAAAATCTCGCTATTTTCGGACATATAATTTTGATTAAATAAAAACAGGTAATTAGTTTTAATAATTATCTGTTTTTGTTCTATATTAAGTTTAGATTTGCTCTACTTATTGTAATTTATTCAACATTGTTATAAATTTCCAAACCTAATATTTTTATTACATATCCATCATTATAAGGTTTAACTTTTCCTGTCTTTTCTGCTTCTTCTTCTGGCATAAGTGAATGAACTTTTGTTATCTCGTATGTTAAAGATTTATATTGAATACTACCACCATCTTTTAATTGATTTCTAATTGGAAATAATAAAACCACTAAAATTATAACTACCGAAATTATGATTACTTTCTTTTTCATATCAACACCTCACTTTCAAATTAATATCTTTTCATTTCTTTTTCAAATTCAAACATTCCACCATCATCTAAAAACATTTCATCTTGTTCTTCTTTATCTTCTGGTTTATTAGAATATTCTACTATTTTAAATTTTAATTTATTTACATAAAAATGAATATTTCTTTTATCAAAATATGGTGTACAAGTTGCCCATACTTTTGTGTTTGGGTATAACTTTTCAATTTCATTCCATATTTTCTTACCAATTCCTTTATTTTGAACTCCAACTTTAACAAATAAAAAGTCTAAGTAATTATGATTTGTTTTTTCATTAATTGAAACAATTACGCCACCAATGATTTCATTATTATCTATCATTTCGTAAGCAAAAGTATTTTCTTTTTTTAGATCATCATCTATATCTTTTTCGGGTAACACTTGTTCTTTATCTTTTCCACAAAAATACTCGTAACCATATTGAAAAGCATTTATCATGAGTTGTTTAAATTCTTTTATGTCTTCATCTCTTAATCTTATTAATTTCAAATAAATCATCTCACTTTCAAATTGTAATTTGTAACTATTATACACAAATACTATATTGCATACTTATTAAAAAATATATTAAAATTAAAACAATTAATAACATTATAATTGGAAAAATTATATCTGTTTCTTTATTATATATTTTTTTGTTATACATTTTTAGTGTATAAATCCCTATCACACAAATATTTATTATTATAAATGGAATCATTTTATATATTGAATATCTGAAAATTGCAATTCCTGGTGATAATGTTCCCTCCGGTAATATTGGCATATAATTCAGCCATATTGTATCATTACCATATATTAAGAATTTTGCAACAATATTAATTACTATAAATATTATTCCACTTAAACAAGTATGTTTTATTTTTTCTTTTTTCATTTTTACTCTCCTCTACAACTTACTATTTGCATTTAACTTTACTTTGTCAATTGATAACTTTGTTCTATCAATTCTTTTACCAATGTCTTGTCCACTTTTTTACCCACAATAATTGTATTCCAATGTTCCTTATTCATGTGATAAGCAGGTATTATATAATCATAAGTATTTCTCAATAACTGAATATCTTTACTTGAAAATGGCATTATTTGTTCCTTTTTTCATTTGTTTTTCAAAATACATAGGCATTATAACACAAAAAATTCAAAAAAGCCAGCTATAATAACTGACTTTTGCTCACAATTTTTTATACTAAAATTCTAATCTATTATTTTTTCTATCATCGGCTATATCTCTAATGTCTTTCTTTAATGCAGTATTTAGAACATACACATTTTGTTCATTTTTTATAAATCCCATACAATCATTTACATTTCTAACCGACTTTGAAAGGCTATATTATTCATCTACATTGGCTGATACTAATACATCTGTATTATCTACTTTTAAAGCAAAATATGGTTGATCCTTATTTTCTTCCTTTAAGTACAATATGAAATCACTATCAAATATCATTTTTCTTGATTTATCTCCCCAGTCTTTCATTGTAGCATCTATAACTGCCTCACTTTTTACACTTCCACCTACATTATTTAATTCAAAATCTATTGTTTGTAATGCCTGTTTTATATAATATTTGTTATTTTTTATTTCTCTTCCACATAATTCATCATAGTTAATTTCATCATTTACTTTTATAAATGGTACTCTTAACATATCTTCTTTTCCAAATGTTGTTTTTCCAGAATAGCTATTTTGTTTCTTTTTTATTTCTTCATAATTTTCTTCAAATGATTTATTCTCCCCTGTTGTTTTATATAAAATAACTTCTTCTCCTTCTTTTGTTTTTAATTTAATAGCAAAATCATCTTCAGAACTATAAAACAATATCTCTACATTTTTACTTGCAATAGGATTATTACTACTATCTACTCCAAAACATTTTACTCTTGTTTCTGAATTATTAAATGTCATACTTCCCATTGCTGTTGAAAATGGTTCTAAAAAATTAAACTCTTTTTTCAACATTGCATATAATACATATCCATTTGAATC
>CAKPDO010000060.1 GCA_934148985.1 uncultured Clostridia bacterium | reverse complement strand
ATATCAACAGGTGAATTTTACTCAACAGAAATAAAAGAAACCAATAATTTTTCTTTATTAATGGACGAAATATCAAGATATTCTCCAGCAGAAATAGTTGCAAATAAAATGATGAATTCTTCAAATGATGAAATTTTAAAAATAAAAACTAGATTTCCTGAAGTATATATAACTTCATGTGATGAAAGCTATTTTAGTGAGGATGTATCAAAGGTAACCCAAAACTTTAGGCTGGTGGATAGCAAAGGAAATGACATAGAAAAAATTGATGACAAACTACTTTCAATTGCAAGCATAAATGCCTTAAAAGAATATATTACGAGCACACAAATGACAGATTTGAGTCATATAAATAAAGTTGTGATTTATTCAGTTTCAAAATATATGTCACTAGACATAAATGCAAGAAGAAATCTAGAAATTACTGAAAAATTAAGAGATAGGTCGAAAAAAGGAACACTTTTATGGGTACTTGATAAAACATCAACATCAATGGGAGGAAGACTTTTAAGGCGTTGGCTAAATGACCCTCTTATAGATGTAAATGAAATAAATAAAAGACTTGGAGCAGTAGAAGAATTAAAGAACAATATGATGTTAAGAGGAGAAGTGATAGAAAATTTAAAAAAGGTGTATGATATTGAAAGATTAGCAGGAAAAATGGCATATGGAAATGGAACTCCAAGGGATATGATAACACTAAAAAATTCTTTATCAAAATTACCAGAAATAAGGCAAGTTTTACAAGATGTAAACTCAGAATACCTAAAAGAGATTTATGGGAACATAGACGAACTTCAAGATATGTATGAACTTATAGAAAAATCAATAGTAGATGACCCACCAATGACTACTAAAGATGGTGGATACATAAAAATTGGATATGATGAAAATATTGATACGCTAAAACATGCAACGACAGATGGAAAATCTTGGCTTATGAAATTAGAAGCTGATGAAAAAGAAAAGACAGGTATAAAATCTTTAAAAGTTGGATTTAATAAGGTCTTTGGATATTACATAGAAGTTACAAATCTATATAAAGATATGGTTCCTGATACATATATTAGAAAGCAAACACTAACAAATGGCGAAAGATATATAACAGAAGAACTAAAAAATATGGAAAATCAAATACTTGGGGCTGAAGAAAAAGTTGTAAATTTGGAACTTGAAGCATTTAGAAATATAAGAGAAGAAATTGCAAGAAATGTAAAAAGAATGCAGAGAACAGCTGAAGCAATATCTAGCTTAGATGTACTTACATCATTTGCTACAGTAGCAGAAGAAATGAATTATTGCAAGCCAAGTATTAATAAAGATGGAGTTCTTGATATTAAAGAGGGAAGACATCCTGTAATTGAAAAAATGCTATCATCAGGTGAATTTGTATCAAATGATACATACTTAGATACAGACCAAAATCGTTTAGCAATAATAACAGGACCTAATATGGCAGGAAAGTCAACATATATGAGACAAGTTGCTTTAATTACATTAATGGCACAAGTTGGAAGCTTTGTTCCGGCAACTAGTGCTACAATAGGTGTTGTAGATAAAATATTTACGAGAGTTGGTGCATCTGATGACTTGAGCATGGGACAAAGTACATTTATGGTAGAGATGATGGAAGTTGCAAGTATTCTGAAAGAAGCAACTAAAAATAGTTTAGTTATACTAGATGAGATTGGTAGAGGAACCTCAACATTTGACGGACTTTCAATTGCATGGGCGGTTGCAGAATATATTGCAGATAAAGAAAAATGTGGAGCAAAGACTTTATTTGCAACTCACTATCATGAAATGACAACTTTAGAAAAAGATGGAAATGGTATTAAAAACTATTCTATTGCTGTTAAAGAAAAAGGTGAAGATATAATTTTCTTAAGAAAAATTGTTGAAGGAGGAACTGATGAAAGCTATGGTGTTCATGTTGCTAAACTTGCTGGAGTTCCTAAAGATGTAACTAAAAGGGCTAATGAAATTTTAAAATCTTTAGAGAGAAAAAGTGTTTTAAAAGATAGCCATCCGGAGAAAGAGGATAAAAAGAAAGTTGAAGGACAATTTGATATGTTTAATTATAAATTAGCTGAAGTTGCTCATGAACTTGATATGGTTAATTTAAATGAACTTACTCCTATTGATGCTTTGAATACTTTAGTTAGAATTAAGGAAAAAATGGCATAAATTTTTATAAAAAGACTGTTTCTTTTCACAAAATGAAGCGGTCTTTTTGCTAAAAGTAGCGATTATTTCACAAAAAAATGTTTTAACACGAAATACATTTATTTTGATGATAAATTTACATAATGTGTTGAAAAAAATATGAATATATGGTACAATATAAAAATAGTATAGAAATAACGGAAAATAAAAAGGAGGAAAAAATGAACTTACCAAATTTATTCACAAAATTTTATTTAGACAAAGAAAAAGATATAGTAGTAAAATTATTTAAGTCAGAAAACGAAGATGAATTAATTTATGTTCTAGAAACACCAAATCACCATACAGGAAATTTAATAACAAATTTAGCAAAAGCTGCAAACGTTGAAACAGAAAAAGACGAAAACGATATGAAAGTAATTACAGGAGTTTTGCAAGCTTGTATTAATGATGCTGGAGATGAGGTCTATATATTTAGACTTGGTGGAATAAAAATAGCAAATATTTATCCAGATGGAAAAATAGAAAGAAAAGCAAAGATTCCGGCAATAATCAAATTACTTATGGCACAAACTAAAGAATACAAGTTGCCAATAGAAAAGACTATTGTAAAATCATATATTTTGAAAAAATCAAAATTTAGAACAGATTTACATACACATTTAAACCAAATTCTACAACCTGATTTACTTATTGCACTAGGTATAAAACATCAATTAGGATATTCTCTATATTATATAAAGAAATTAGGACTAAAAGTAACAGCAAAACAAGAAAAAGAATTATTAAAGAAGAGAAAAGAAAATGAAAAAAAATATAAAAATTCAGGACTAGAAGGAAAGGCATTAGATAGAAAAATTGATGACGAAACATTTATAAATATGGCAGACTTAATTTTGAACAATTTAGAAAATGAGGAAGAAAACATTGTAAAAATGAGAAATAGTTTGGTATTATTAAAAGATGGCCAAGCAGTTTTTACAAACTTGGAAAAAACAATTTTATATAGATATGCAATTATAAAAGGAAAAGAAGTTCAAGATAGCGAAAAAATAGAATTAAGTTTAGATAAAATAGAAAAAATTGCAGATGATGATATAAGAAATGCATTAAAGGAAATGAAAGAAGATGAAAAAGAAGATAGCCCTTATAAAAACAATTCTTTTTATCAAGACAAATTGTTGTGGATAGCAAGAGAATACCAAAAGCAAGGGATAAAATATGTTGAAATTGCAAGTTCAGCACTTGCTAAAAAGGGTTCATATGCAATTTCAAATTTAGTAGAAATGCACGAAATAATGCCAAAAATAGAAGAAGAAACAGGCGTTAGTATAAGATTTTTGGTAGCCGCAAGTAGAACTTTATTTACAGATGAACAATTAAGAGAATGCCCAGCAATAATAAAGACAGCAAGTAGAAGCCCTTACGTTGTTGGAATGGACTTAATTGGTGAAGAAATAAATAATGTAACAGATTTTTCTGATTTAATTGGAGAAATTATAAAATATGCAATATATGAAGATGATGGGTATACAATAAGATTACATGCGGGTGAAACTGATGCATTTAAAGATAATGTTGAAAAAGCATTAGATTGTATAAAAATATGTTTACCTAATGGTGAAAAGGCTCCACAAATAAGGCTAGGCCATGGTTTATATGTACCAGACTTAAATTCGAGAGATGGCAAAAGAATAATAAGCAAAATGAAAGACTTAGATGTTGTTCTTGAATTTCAACTATCTTCAAATGTAAGATTAAACAACCTAACAAACTTAAGCAATCATCCAATAAAAGATTATTTAAGCGCAGGTGTTAAATGTGTTCAGGGAACTGATGGATGCGGATTTTATGGAATTGATACAATTGATGAACAAATTGCTTTAAGAAATTTACTTGATATAAAAGACCAAGATTTTGAAAAAATGAGAAAAGTAGAAGATGAAATCTTAGCAAAAAGAAAGGCTTATTTCGAAGAAAAATCAAAGAAATTTGAACAATTTTTAGATGGGAAAACTGTTGAAGAAGCATTGAAAGAAGAAGAAGAAAAGAATTTGAAAAATATAGATTTAAACCAATCAGAAGGAACATCTAATAATAGGCTAAATTCATACAATGTGTTTAAGGAAAAAATTGTAAAATTGCCACAAGATAAAATGCCTATTATAATTGCTGGAGGAAGCTTTAATTCTAAAGATAGAGTTACAATGCCAAATGAAGCTATAAAAAAATCTTTAAAAGAATTGCTTGAAAATGTTGATAACAAAAATACATACATTTTAATTGGACATAAGATGCAAGGATATGAGAGGGCTGTTTTAGATATATCTAAAGAATTACATAAGAAGTTTGATATAACAGCGGTTGTTCCTAAATATGTATCTGAAGATGTAAAAGAAAATTTGGATAGCAGCCAAGATTTAAGTGGAATTTATGTATCTCCAGATCCATCGGAACTTGGAATTTATAAAAGCTTTAACTATGAGATTTTTGAAAGAAGAAATTCCGTTGTTGTCGCATTTGACGGAAATTCTCCTGTATCTAATTTAATACAAGAGGCTAAAAATGGAAAAGGAAAGGCTAAAATTTATGTTAATTCTGAAGTAGATGTGCTTAAGGAAAAAGCTAAATCTTTGGATGGTTATGTTAGATTATTTAATCAAGACAATAGTTTAGCAAAAGAAATTTTGGAAGATAATCCTGAAATAAAGAAAAAAATGTAAGAAAAAAAGTATTGACAAATACAAAAAATGGGTATAATATATATCAAAATTGCGATGAAGATGCAAAGGCAGTCAAGGTTGCTATAAGAGAATAAGGGTCACCGGCTGAAAGCCCTTTTAGAAAACAGACTATAACCGAAACACATTGGAGCAATAGTTAAAAGAGGAAAGATTTT
>CAKPDO010000059.1 GCA_934148985.1 uncultured Clostridia bacterium | reverse complement strand
ACAAAGAAGAACTAAAAAATGCAAAAACAATAGTATGGAATGGACCTCTTGGAGTATTTGAATTTGACCAATTTGCAATTGGAACAAATGAAATTGCAAAAGCTTTAGGAGATATTGATGCAACAAAAATAATTGGTGGAGGAGATTCAGCAGCTGCAGTTGAAAAAGCAGGTTTAGCTGAAAAGATGACTCACATTTCTACTGGTGGTGGAGCTTCACTTGAATTTTTAGAAGGAAAGAAATTACCAGGAATAGAAGCATTAATGGATAAATAAATGGCACAAATGGCACAAATGGCACAAATGGACCGGTTCTTTTTGGGTCAATCGGCACAAAAAGAACCGGTCCCAATGGGGAAAAATGGCACAAAAAGAACCGGTCCATTTGTGCCAAAAGGAGAAAAATATATGGAAAGAACCGAAACAAGACCAATTATGGTAGGAAATGTAAAGATAGGTGGACAAAATAAAGTCTTAATACAATCAATGACAAACACAAAAACCAAAGATGTCACAAACACGGTAAAACAAATCTTAGCATTAGAAAAAGCGGGATGTGAAATCATAAGAGTTGCGTGTTTGGACATAGAAGATGCAAAAGCAATAAAAGAAATAAAAGCTCAAATTAATATACCAATAGTTGCTGATATACATTTTGACTATAAAATTGCATTAGAGGCGATAAATAGTGGAGTAAATAAAATTAGAATAAATCCAGGAAACATTGGTAGTAAAGAAAAAGTTATTCAAGTAGTAAATGCATGTAAAGAAAAAAATATTCCAATAAGGATTGGAGTAAATGCAGGTTCTTTAGAAAAAGATTTACTTGAAAAGTATGGCAGGCCAACTGCTGAAGCAATGGTCGAAAGTGCAAAAAAACATGTTAAAATATTAGAAGATTTGGATTTTTATGATATTGCAATATCTCTAAAGGCATCTAATCTTGATTTATGTATAAAAGCATATGAACTTGCAAGTAGGGAGTTTAATTATCCATTACATTTAGGAATAACAGAAGCAGGAACTGAATTTAGTGGAACTATAAAATCTAGTATAGGATTGGGGTATTTGTTAAGGCAAGGAATTGGTGATACGATAAGAGTTTCTTTATCAGATGACCCTATAAAAGAAATAAAGGTTGCAAAAGAGATTTTAAAAGATTGCAATTTGTATAAAGGAGTTCCAACTTTGGTGGCTTGTCCTACTTGCGGTAGAACCAGAATAGATTTAATTCCGATGGCAAAAGAAATGGAAAAATTTTTACAAGACATCCATTCAGACATAACAGTAGCAGTAATGGGATGTGTTGTTAATGGCCCAGGAGAAGCAAGAGAAGCAGATATAGGAATTGCTGGAGGAGTAAATGAGGGAATTTTATTTAAAAAAGGTGAAGTCGTAAAAAAATTGAGAGAAGATGAATTAGTTAGCACATTGAAAGAGGAAATTTTGAAGATGACAAAATAACAAGGAGTATATATGGAAATAATTGTAGGAAAAACAAGTGGGTTCTGTTATGGCGTTAAAAATGCAGTAGATGGAGCCGAAAAAGAGCTTAAGAATTCGGAAAGTAAAGTGTATTGCCTAGGAGAACTTATTCATAATAAAACAGTTACAGATAAACTAAAAAAAAATGGAATTATATTTATAGATAATATCGAAGAAGCTGATGGAAAAACTATAATAAGAGCTCATGGGATAGAAAAAAGTGTATACCAAAAGGCAAAAGAGAAAAATATAGAATTAGTAGATTTAACATGTCCAAATGTTTTGAAAATTCATGATATTGTGGAAAAATATTCTAATAATGGATTTTATATATTTTTAATTGGAAAAAAAGAACATCCAGAAACAATAGGAACATATAGCTTTGCTGAAAAAAATTGTACTATAGTATCGAATAAGGAAGATGTGGAAAAAGCAATAAAAAATTTAGAAGAAAGCAAACTAAAAAAATTATTGATTATTTCTCAAACAACGTATAATTTACAAGTGTTTGATGAGATAGTACAAAAAGTGAATGACGAATTAGAAGGCAAAGACATTAATATAGAGATAAAAAATACTATATGTTATGCAACTGAATTAAGACAAAAGGAAACAGATAAAATATCTAAAGAAGTTGATGCTATGATAATTGTGGGTGGAAAAAATAGTTCAAATACTACTAAATTATATGATATCTCAAAGAAAAATTGCCCAAATGTTATTTTTGTTCAAAATGCGAATGAATTGGAAATTAAAAAGATTTTAGGATTTCAAAAAATTGGAATTATGGCAGGTGCATCAACACCAAAAGAATGCATCCAAGAAATAATTGAAAAATTAGGAGGGATTTAATTATGCGTAGAAAAGTAATTGCAGGAAACTGGAAAATGAATATGCTTCCAAATGAAGCAATGGAAATGATTTCAAAATTAGCTCCACTTGTAAAAGAAACAGAAAACGAAGTTGTTATATGCGCACCATATATAGACTTATTTTATAGCTTACTTGCAGCTCAAGATACAAATATAAAAATAGGAGCACAAAATATGCACTTTGAAGAAAAAGGAGCATATACAGGTGAAGTATCGGGAAAAATGTTAAAATCTATAGGAGTAGAATATGTAATAATAGGACATTCTGAAAGAAGACAATATTTTGCTGAAACAGATGAAACAGTAAACAAAAAAGTAAAAGCAGCATTTTTAAATGGATTAAAACCAATAGTATGTGTAGGTGAAACATTAGAGCAAAGAGAATCTGGAAATGCTTTTGATATAATAACAAATCAAACTAAAAAAGCATTAGATGGATTAACAAATGAACAAGTTGAAAACACAATAATAGCTTATGAGCCAATATGGGCAATTGGAACTGGAAAAACAGCTAGTAAGGAAGATGCAAATGAAGCATGTAAAAAAATAAGAGATGAAATTTCTAAAATCTATGGACAAAACGTGGCTGAAAGAGTTATAATACAATACGGTGGAAGTATGAAACCAGAAAATGCCAAAGAATTATTAGAAATGTCAGATATTGATGGCGGATTAATTGGAGGAGCAAGCTTGAAAGCTGAAACCTTTGAAAAAATAGTAAATTACAACAAATAAACTAAGCCTTAAAATAAATAAAACATTTTTAATCTTGGCAAAATCTCCATAAGTAAGACTTAAAAAAATAAGAAAGAGGGAAAGAATTTTATGGATAATAAATTAACAATGCTTATGATATTAGATGGATTTGGAGAAAACAATCAAAGTGAGGGAAATGCAGTAAAACTTGCAAATACACCAAACATTGATAAACTTATGAAAAAATATCCAACAACAAAAATTGCAGCAAGTGGATTAGCTGTAGGATTACCAGAAGGACAAATGGGTAACTCTGAAGTTGGTCATACAAATATTGGTGCTGGAAGAGTAGTATATCAAGAATTAACAAGAATAACAAAATCAATAGAAGATGGAGATTTCTTTAGTAATGAAGAATTCGTAAAAGCAATAGAAAATTGCAAAAAAAATAACTCAAAACTTCATATATTGGGATTAGTATCAGATGGTGGAGTTCATAGTCATAATAGACATTTATATGGATTATTAGAAATGGCAAAAAGAAGAGATTTTGAAAATGTATATGTACATTGTTTCTTAGATGGTAGAGATACACCACCAGCATCGGCTGAGAATTATATACAAGAACTAGAAGAAAAAATGAAAGAAAAAGGTGTAGGAAAAATTGCAAGTTTATCTGGAAGATTTTATGCAATGGATAGAGATAAACGTTGGAATAGAGTACAAAAAGCCTATGATGCTTTAGTTTTTGGAAAAGGTGAAACAGCAGGAACAGCAATAAACGCAATAGAAAGCTCATATCAAAAAGAAGTATTTGATGAATTTGTAGAGCCAACAGTAATAATGAATGGTGATAAACCAGTTGCAACAATAGAAGATGGTGATTCAGTAATATTCTTTAACTTTAGACCAGATAGAGCAAGACAAATAACAAGAGCAATTGTAGACCCTGAATTTAATGAATTTGAAACAAAGAAAATGAATTTATATTTTGTATGTTTCACAAGTTATGATGAAACAATGCCAAATGTTCATATAGCATTTAAGAAGGAGCCAATAAAGAACACATTAGGTGAAATTGTTAGTAAGAACGGTGGAAAGCAATTAAGAATTGCAGAAACAGAAAAATATGCACATGTTACATTCTTCTTTAATGGTGGAGAAGAAAAACAATATGAGGGAGAGGACAGAATTTTAGTTCCATCACCAAAAGTTGAAACATATGATATGAAACCAGAAATGAGTGCATATGAAGTAACAGAAAAAGTAGTAGAAGCAATAAATTCTAAAAAATATAATTGCATAATATTAAATTATGCTAACCCAGATATGGTAGGACATACAGGAAATTTATCAGCCGCAATAAAAGCAATAGAAACAATAGACGAATGTGTAGGAAAAGTAGTTAATGCTATAAATGCACAAAAAGCTAATCTGTTAATAACAGCAGATCATGGAAATGCTGAACAGATGATAGACTATAAAACAGGCGAACCTCATACAGCTCATACTACAAATTTAGTACCACTAGTTTTGATATCTGAAAAAGAAAATGTAAAACTAAAAGAAGGAAGATTAGCAGATTTAGCACCAACAATATTAGATTTAATGGGAATAGAAAAACCAGAAGAAATGACAGGTGAAAGTTTGATTGAAAAATAGGAGTGTAAAAACTAATGCTTAGAACTACAAAACCCATGGTAAATAAATATGAAAAAATCCAGAATTGTTTGTTTGACTTAATTCCCGAAAAATGGGAAGAAATATATTTATATGCATCTGTAGTCGAAAGGCCACGGAAGTGTTCAAACGGGAGAAATGTATTTTTACTATCTCCCTAAAGGATTACTTAGAAAAAAGCCTGTAAATGTATATGAAGTACCTAAAAGATTTAATATAAATGAAAATGAATATTTAAAAATTGTAGACAATTTATATCAAATTATAAAAGATTTAAGACAGGATTTTATAGATACAGAGCAAGACTTGTGGACTAATCTTACAATATCAATAGCTCATTGTAGATTTAAGGTAGAATATTTTTATGAAAGTATAAGTCAAGAAGAATACGCGAGCTATGTAAGACATGTAATTTGGAGATATAAATATTTACACCTAGGCGGAGAACTAAAAGAAGAAAGAAAAATTTTGGATAAATATTTAAATAACAAAACAGATGTAGCCGAGAAAAAAGAAGAATATCAAACAGGAATGTACCTAAAAAATGTAAACAATATAGTTGGCTTTGACAGAGAAATAGAAGCTGAGCAAGAAAAAATAAAAGAACAAGAACAAAAAGCTGCTAAAATAGAAGAAAAGAAAAATCAAAAGCGTAAAGAAAAAGAAGAAAAAGAAATAGAACAAAGATGCAAAGATGAAGAAAAAAGAAAAAATCAAATTTTAAAATTTTAATTAAGTTAAAAATAGTAGTTGCAACATAAGTGACTGCATTTTATATAAATATTTAAAGGAGGAATTTCAAATGAAAGAATATTTGGAAATTGACGAAGTAAGAGC
>CAKPDO010000058.1 GCA_934148985.1 uncultured Clostridia bacterium | reverse complement strand
TGTCAAAAGGAAATGGTCGTTTAGCTCAGCTGGGAGAGCATCTGCCTTACAAGCAGGGGGTCATAGGTTCGAGCCCTATAACGACCACCATCTTTTTACGGCCTGGTAGTTCAGTTGGTTAGAATGCCGCCCTGTCACGGCGGAGGTCGACGGTTCGAGCCCGTTCCAGGTCGCCATTTTTTTATAAATTTGTAGTTGGCTTCATAGCTCAGTTGGTAGAGCAGGGGACTGAAAATCCCCGTGTCAGTGGTTCGATTCCACTTGAAGCCACCAATAGTTTTATGGTGGATGTAGCGCAGTTGGTTAGAGCGCCAGTTTGTGGCACTGGAGGTCGTGAGTTCGAATCTCATCTTCCACCCCATTATTTTCCACCAATTTTATATACATTGGACTGTAGCCAAGCGGTAAGGCACCAGACTTTGACTCTGGCATGCGCTAGTTCGAATCTAGCCAGTCCAGCCAAGATACGAGACTTTGAGGGGTCTCGTTTATTTTTTTTGACAAATAGATTGATAAAAAATAAAGTTTATATTAAAATAATAAATGAAATTATTTACAATTGTTAGGAGAAAAAAGATGAATAACGAAAGCAAATCATTAGTGACTGTAAAAGAAAAGTCACTTTCAAAAAATATAAAAAATCAAGCACCACGCATATATGATGGAGCCGTGAGAATATCAAAAACTATTGGAAGTTTTGCACTTACTGTTGGTGGAACAGGACTTCTTTTTTCTGGAATTCTTCCTTTACAAATTGTAGGAGGAATACTTACAATTGCACAAGCTAATAGATTTGGACAAAATTTTGCATATCAAGTTGAACCATCACTTATGTTTAAATCATATTGGCTTCCTGGCGGAAAAAGAGGAATAGGACAAGATACCAGAATTAGTCTTGCATCAAAAATGAAAGGATATACAGCATCAGAAAAAGGTGGAATGATGGTTCTTCAGACTCTTGTGGGATTTTCAAGATGGAAAGAAAATTTGAAAAATTCACCATTTGAATTGGATGAAAATGGTAGAAAAATATATTCTAAAAAATTATGTACGCAAACTCACGGAATAAATATAAAAGCTTTGAAATCAATTGAAAAACTTGGGTATATAAAAATAGACTCTATAAATGGAGAAAAATACGATTCTACAGATAAGATATCTAGGAAAGTGCCATCAAAGAAAAAATCGTATTTAATTTCTGAAAAGATTGCTTTTAGAAATTGGCAAGATGTGAAAAAGATATTTAAAGCAGGAATTAGCGGAGATAAAGAAACTTTGGCAAGTATGAAGAAAGATATGTACAAAATAGAGTTTAGATTAACTGATAAAGAAATAAATTTTGAGGAATTGTATAGTAAATGTGCTAAAACAAATGAAATAACGGACAAAGATGAGAAAGCAGCTTTAAAGAGATTAGGTATAGTTTTCGATAATGAAAGAGGAATTCTTGCAACAAAACATATTGATATCGGAAAAGATAAATTTGGTAGGGATATATTAAAATATGGAAAGGATTATTCGTTTAAGAAAAGGGTGAATCCGGATTTTATAAAAAGTGACGATAGGAGAGCTGAACTCATGGAGAGATTGGATGCACGTGAAAGTTTAAAAGAAAATCAAATAACCAAAGAAATGGGAGAGAATCAAAAAAATGAAAAAATTGTAAAAGAAAAAGAGGAAGAAAAATGATTGTGTAAGATTAAAAAGCAAAGTGCGGTTTACATTCTGTAAACCGCATGCCAGTGACAGACTGTCAACATATGACAAATCCATCTAGTGATAATGGAGCTCTCACTGTATCAATTACAGTATGCCCCTGTATAATGGAAGAATCATGTTCTTTTATCAGGTCCACTCTTGCCTTAGGATAAACTAAGACATAGTTGCATGACTGCAATAAAACCCAACCTGGAATTAATGCGACCTTTCGGTCGGGAATTAATCCCATATTCTCTGCCTCGTCAAAGGCCTTTTTTACATCTACATAAGCTGGTGACATTGATTTTCCTCCTGCAAAAAATTATTTTTGAAAACAGGAATAATGCTGTGTTTTCATAATCTCATTATAACACATTATGTAAAAAATGTAAATAAAAAAATTCAAACAAAAATTCTATGAATTATTTTCCCAAAACAGCGCAAACTAATCCAAAAGGAGGATTTTAAAATGGAAAATAACAACAATTTAAATGTTTTGGATGAATTAAACAAAGGTGCAACAATGGGAATGGATGCGATAGAATTTGTAGTAAAAAAAGTAGGAGATGAAGATTTTAAAAAGACATTAGAGTTAGAATACAACAAATATAAAGACATTTCGAGAAGAGCAAATAATCTTTACGAAAATTACACATACGAAAAAGAGCCACATGAAACAAGTGCAATGAATAAAGTAATGACATGGTGGGGAATTCAAATGAAAGCAATGAGTGACAAAAGTAATTCTAATCTATCAGAATTATTGTTAAATGGAACAAACATGGGAATAATTGAGGGAAGAAGGCTATTAAATCAAAATCCAGATATAGACAAAAATATTCATAATTTATTAGATGAATTTGTAAAAATGCAAGAAGATAGTGTTGAAAAATTAAAAACATATCTATAAAAGGATAACAAAAAAGCGAATTATTAATATAATAATATTAGTAATTCGTTTTTTTGGAGGTAAGTATGGGAAAGGCACTATGTTTTTCTGGAGGAGGAATAAAAGCTTTTGCACATATAGGAGCATTAAAAGCTTTAGAAGAAAGTAATTTGAAATTTGATATGGTAGCTGGAACATCGTCAGGAAGTATAGTTGCTATATTGTATGCTTTAGGATATTCAAGTAGCGATATGTATAAAACATTAAAAAAATATTTGAAAAAAGTAAAATATATTGATATAAAAAATTTCTTTAAAATTATTGGAGGGCTTTTATTTACAGGAAGAATAATTGTTGATGGATTAAATAGCGGGAATTTTTTGACAAAAGCGATGAAAGAAATATGTATAGAAAATAATGTTTTTAAAATGAATGACATAAAAATGCCAGTAGCGATACCAGCAGTGAATTTAGAAAATGGAGAAGTTATTATATTTTCATCTAAAGAAATAAGGCAAAATATATCAGATGAAATAAGATATATTGTGGATGCCCCAATTGAAGTGGCTGTTAGAAGTAGTTGTAGTTTTCCAGTAGTTTTTTCGCCATGTATGTATAAAAAGATGCAATTAGTAGATGGAGGAGTAAGAGAAAATGTGGCTTGGAAAGAATTAAAAGAGATGGGAGCAGATAGTGTTTTAGGAATAAATTTTGCTTCAAAATCTAAAGAAGATGAATGTTATGAAAATATGATTGACATTGCTGTTAGGTCAATCGGGCTAATGGAGCATGAGCTTTCAAATTATGAATTAGATGGAATTGATGAACTTATTACAATAAAGACTAAAAAGATAGGACTTTTAGATACAAGTGATATTGAATACTTGTACAACGAAGGGTATAAATTTGCAAAAAAATATGTTGACGATAAAAATAAATAATGCTAAAATTGAATTATAATATGAGAAAAGGAATGGAAAATATGGGAAAATTTAATAAGTATAAAAAAGTAATAATTGCTTTGTTAATAATTATTTTGATTGAGATTGTAGCATTTACAATATTAATTACAAATGCCCAAAAAAAGAAAAAAGTTACAGAACCTACTATATCTGAAGCATCTAGTACACCGATAGAAGAAGCACCAATTGAAGAAATAGCAAATGAAAGTAATGAAACAGATGAAAATACAACAGATGAACCACAAGAAACAAATGAAAATCCAAATGATACGAGTTGGGATGAAAAAGATGTAAAAGATACAAAAGTAGAAAATCCTGAAAAGAAAGAGGAAAAAAGCAAAGAAAAATATTATATAAGGGTTAATTATGGAGCTAATGTTGTTACAATTTACGAAAAGGACGAGCAAGGGGAATATTCAAAACCTGTAAAAGCTATGATATGTTCTACTGGGGTTGCAACTCCAAAATCAGGTACATATAAGATGAGTGACAAATACAGTTGGCATACTTTAGTAGGTGGAGTTTATGGTCAATATTGTTCAAGAATAACTGGACATATTTTATTTCACTCTGTACCATATAAAAGTAATAAGTCACCAGATAGCTTGGAGTATTGGGAGTATGATAAATTAGGGACAAGCGCTTCAGCTGGATGTGTAAGACTTACAGTTGCTGATGCTTACTGGATATATAGTAATTGTACAAAAGGTACGTATGTTGAGTTTTATTCTTCATCTGACCCAGGACCACTTGGAAAACCATCAGCTCAAAAGATTTCTTCTAATGAAATATGCCGTGATTGGGATCCAACAGATAATGCTCCGGGAAATCCTTGGAAAAATTATAGTGAGCCAGCTTCAGCACCTGAAGAACAACCAAAAGATAATGAAAATAGTGATAAAGAAAATACTAAACAAAACGTTGTGGGAGATGGAAGTAATACTTTGGAAAATAATACTGCAAATAATACTACTGTGGAAGATAATACAACTCAAAATAATGCAACTGAAAGTAACACAACAGAAAATGGTACAAGCAAAAATGAAGTAAGTGATAATAATGTTACGAATGATACTATTGCAAATAATACAGTAGAAAATGACGTAGATAATAATAGCGTTGGAAAAAATATGTTAGATGATAATACTAATTCAACTGAAAAAGAACCAAGTAAAAAAAGTAACATAATGTAAGTACATAGAAGAATAAAAGTAGAAAGGAAAAATGAAATGAAGTTATTAATGCATACATGTTGCGCACCTTGTAGTGTATATTGTATAGATGAGCTAAGAAGCGAAAATATAGAACCAACAGTATATTGGTTCAATCCAAATATTCATCCATATATGGAATACAAAGCAAGACGTGACTGTTTAAAAGAATATACTACCAATATAAATGTTGATGCCATATTTGAAGAAGATTATGGGCTAAGAGATTTTTGTAAAAATGTAGTCAATAAATTAGATACAAGATGTCAAGATTATTGTTATCCTGTAAGATTAGAACAAACTGCTAAATTTGCTAAGGAAAATGGATTTGATACTATTTCTACAACATTGCTTGTTAGCCCATACCAAAAACATGATATTATTCATGATTTAGGAGAAAAAATAGCAAAACAATATGGCATTGAGTTTTTATATAGAGATTTTAGAGTTGGATTTAGAGAGGGACAGGCGAAAGCAAGAGAAAGAGGCCTTTATATGCAAAAATATTGTGGATGTATTTTTTCAGAGGAAATGAGATATAATAGCCACAATACTACAAAACCTAGTATTCCCAACGGTTACGAGATACCAAGAGAACCTAGAATGCAAGTTAAAAAAATAGAAAATAAAGAAGATTTTATTGATTTACTTTTAGAGGCAGATCCTTCAAAAGATATGATACACAAGTATTTGAACGATTCTGATGTATATGCTTTAAAAAAGGGAGATGAGCTAATTTCTATTGCAGTAATTTTGCACATTGATAGAAAAACATTAGAATTAAAAAATATAGTTACAACAGAAAAATACAGAAACAAAGGTTATGCAAAAACACTTCTAAAATC
>CAKPDO010000057.1 GCA_934148985.1 uncultured Clostridia bacterium | reverse complement strand
TAAATCAACTATGTCTAACTGTGGTTCTAGAAATTTGGAAGAATTCCATGAAAAAGCTATTTTAACTCCTGTTTCTAGTTTGAGCATTCAAGAAGGTTCTGCTCATGATTTGACTGTAAGAGAAGTATAATTTTTTTTAAGAAGCAATATTATAATTGATATTGCTTCTTTTTTTGCAAATAGAAAACCCACGGAAATAAAATTTCCGCGGGCAAAGGAGAATAAAACTCTCTACTTACTTTGAACGTCTATCCGAGAAATGCTTTGGATAGTGTAGTCCATCACGATCAGAGGTTTTGTCATCATAATTGACAAAACCAGGTAATGAAACCTTACTAAAATCGTCAATTTTAAACACGTTAGAGACCCTTTCATCAATCTCTTTTTTGTATGATTTATGAGATTGATCCTGTTCCGGGTTTTCAGCTAAGACATACCCCTCAGCTCGATTATGCATATCGAGATCTCGGAGCTGAAACTCAATTTTTACTCCAGGTAAAACTGGAGAGTAAACTGAGGTTTGTAAAGTAAACTGCAATGACTGATAGCCATTCGGTTTAGGATCACGAATATAATTCTTGATATCCGTTATTGCAAACGGAATATCGAATAAGAATGTATCCAAAGTATAAAGATCCAATTTTGTCAAACTGGGATTATTCCAGTACCAGTGTGTAAAGGCATCCTTACTAGGAGAGTCCCTTACAAGTATATCTAAAATAGATGAAAAAATAATATCTATCTTTTCGATATTTTCATCAGAAGATCCTTGATTTAGAAGAATTCCTCTTAAACCAAAACGGTCCCTAATGTATACTGAAACGCTGTCATCCTCAAGTGACTTGTTAAGAATTTTGGTCAAATCACTCTCGAGTGCTTTCCGGCGTGCATACCAGTTGATATCAATGTTGGCATGCTGGGATTCGTTTAACCAGCGGATGATATACATTATCGTTGAATTCAAATTTGTAACAAAACCAGTTATTTCAAATGTCATAAGACGTTCGCGATAGCAATTTACCAGCCCGTCTAAAAAATTCAAAAAAACTGAATGGTCTTCCGTAGGGATAGATGCACTTAATTTTTTTAGATTAGAATGCATTATTTTCGGAATGTCAGTTATACTGTTAGTATTACTGACAGCTAAATTGTACTCCCGATGTATAATCTCGAGAGTTTTATCAGTTATGCTTGCCATAACTAAATTCTCCTTTCTGTGTAATGGTATGCATCCATTATATCACAAAAAGGAGAATTTTTAAAGGCTTATTATATAAATTTTTATTCCCACTCAATAGTTGCAGGTGGTTTAGAAGTAATATCATAAACAACTCTATTAACATGTTTAACTTCATTAACAATTCTAGAAGAAACTTTCTCTAAAATTTCATAAGGAATTTTACTCCAAACTCCAGTCATAAAATCAGTAGTTTCAACAGCTCTTAAAGCCACAGTATAGTCATAAGTACGTTCGTCACCCATAACACCAACAGAGCGTAAATTTGTAAGAACCGCAAAATATTGATTAATAGATTTATGTAAGCCAGCTTTTGCGATTTCATCTCTAAAAATAAAATCAGCTTCTCTTAAAATATCTAACTTATCTTTTGTAATATCTCCGATAACTCTAATTGCAAGACCAGGGCCAGGGAAAGGTTGTCTAAATACAAGATTTTCTGGAATACCAAGTTCCAAACCAACTTTTCTAACCTCATCTTTAAATAGATTTCTTAGAGGTTCAACAATCTCTTTAAAATCAACATAATCTGGAAGACCACCAACATTATGGTGACTTTTAATTACAGAACTTTTTCCTAGACCGCTTTCAATAACATCTGGGTAGATTGTACCTTGAACAAGAAAATCAACTGTTCCAATTTTTTTAGATTCTTCTTCAAAAACTCTAATAAATTCTTCACCAATAATTTTTCTTTTCTTTTCTGGGTCAGTTACACCACTTAATTTAGCTAAAAATCTATCTTCAGCATTTACTCTTATAAGATTTATATCATATTGTTCTCTAAATATTTTTTCAACTTCATCGCCTTCATTTTTACGAAGAAGACCATGGTCAACAAATATACAAGTTAAATTTTTTCCGATAGCTTTACTTAAAAGAACGGCAGCAACTGATGAATCAACACCACCAGATAGAGCACATAAAGCTTTTCCATTTCCGATTTTTTCTTTTAATGTTTTAATAGAATCTTCAACAAATGAAGACATTTGCCAATCTCCTTGACATCCACAAACATTATATAAAAAGTTTTTAATAACCATAGTTCCATTAACAGAGTTATTAACTTCTGGATGGAATTGTATACCATATAATTTTTTATCCGCATTTTCCATAGCGGCATTTGGGCAAGAAGAAGTATGACCTATATTTTTAAATCCGTTAGGTACTGTTTCTACAAAATCTGTATGACTCATTAAAAAGCCATTTGTTGTTCCAAATCCTTGAAATAATTTAGAAGTATTGTCAATTGAAACATCTGTTGTTCCATATTCTCTTTTGTCAGCATGTGCAACATTACCACCTAGAGTATAAGCCATAAGTTGCATACCATAACAAATACCTAAAACTGGAATACCAAGTTCAAATATTTTGCTATCACATTTGGGACTATCTTCTCCAAATACACTGGCTGGCCCACCTGTAAAAATAATACCTTTTGGACTTTTTTCTTTAATTTTTTCTAAAGAAATGTCAAAAGGCACAACTTCAGAGTAAACATTACATTCTCTTACTCTACGAGCTATTAATTGATTGTATTGTCCACCGAAATCTAGTATTAAAATTAGTTCATTTTTTTTCAAGATTTTCTACCTCCATTTTTTAATTTGCACCATTATATCACATATTTTGAGGTTTGGCAACGATTTTTGGACCATTGGGACCGGTTCTTTTTGGGTCGACTCATCGGGACCGGTTCTTTTTGGGTCGACTCATCGGGACCGGTTCTTTTTGGGTCAATGTTCTTTTGAGAACATGTCCAAAAAAGAACCAGCCCTGAGTTGGCCATCAAAATAATAAAAAATTCTTGCTATTTATTTCAAACTGTTGTAGAATAAACCCATGAAAAATAATATAATAACAAGGGTGGTAAAAATGATAGACTTAGAAGAAAAACTAAAAAAATACAATCAAGAGCAAATAATAGTAGAAATAGAAAAAATGAACAAAGAAGAACAAGAAAAAATAGCAAAACAAATAGAAGAAATAGACTTTGATAAAATACAAAAATTATATAAATTAACTAAAGAAAATCACGTTACAAATAATGGAAAAATAGAGCCAATAAACTATATAGATTTAGAAAAAATAAGCAAAGAAGAAAAAGAAGAAGCAAAAAAAATAGGTGAAAATATAATAAAGAAAAATGAATTTGCAGTTGTAACTATGGCAGGGGGACAAGGAACAAGATTAGGTTGGAAAGGCCCTAAGGGAACATATAAATTAGACATTGGAGAAAAAGGAAAATATATATTTGAAATTCTAACCGAAAATTTAATGAAAGCTAAAGAGTTATATGGAACTTTACCTTATTGGTATATAATGACAAGTAAACAAAACTATAAAGAAACAGTTACTTTTTTAGAAGAACACAATTTTTTTGGATATGAAAAAGATAAGATTAAATTTTTTATGCAAGGTGAATTGCCAATGCTTACAGAAGATGGAAAAATAGTTATAGAAGAAAATAAAATAAAAACTGGTTCAAATGGGAATGGCGGAGTTTATGTGGCAATGAAAAATCAAAATATAATAAATGATATGAAATCAAAAAACGTAAAATGGGTATATATTTGTGGAGTTGACAACATAATGGTTAATCCAATTTCTCCTATATTTATTGGCGAAACTATAAAAAATAATATGCAAATTGCATCAAAATCTGTTGCTAAAGCATATCCAGAGGAAAAAGTAGGTGTTTTTTGTAAAAGAAACAATAAACCAAGTACAGTAGAATATATAGAATTATCAGAAGAAATGAGAGAAAAAAGAAATGAAAATGGGGACCTTGCTTATGGTGAGGCAAATATTATAAGTCATCTTTTAAGTATAGAAGCTATTGAAAAAGTTACGAATTATGAATTACAATATCACATTGCGAAAAAAAATGGATTATATAAATTTGAAACTTTTATATTTGATGCATTTGAAAACTTTGATGATATGTTGGTTATGAGGGTGAAAAGAGAGGATGAATTTGCACCGATAAAAAATAAAGAGGGCATTGATAGTCCTGAAACAGCAAAAGAGATATATGAAAGGAAGTTAGAAAGAGATGCAAGAATTAGAAACTAGAAATCTTTTAAACTTAGATGAAACCATTAGTAAAAATATATTTGATAATGCTACATATCCTTGGGAAGTTCTTACAAAAATAAATGATTTTATAATAAAACTTGGAAATGAGCTTGATTTAAATAAATTTGAAAAAAAGTCAGAAAATATATGGATTGCAAAATCAGCAAAAATTGCACCAACATCTTGCATTATTGGGCCTTGCATAATTGATGAAGATGCTGAAATAAGGCATTCGGCTTTTATTAGAGGGAATGCAATAGTTGGAAAAAATGTTGTCGTTGGAAATTCAACAGAACTAAAGAATGTAATTATATTTAATAATGCACAGGTGCCACACTACAATTATGTAGGAGATTCTATTTTAGGTTACAAGTCGCATATGGGTGCTGGAAGCATAATATCAAATTTAAAATCTGATAAGTCATTAGTTACAGTAAAATGTAATAATGAAAAAATTGAAACTAATTTGAAAAAATTCGGAGCAATATTAGGAGATAATGTAGAGGTTGGATGTGGTTCTGTTTTAAATCCTGGTACAGTGATTGGAAGAAAAACAAATATTTATCCATTATCATCTGTTAGAGGTTATGTTAATCCAAATATGATTTATAAAAATCAAAACGAAATTGTACAAAAATTATAAAATAATAGAGTTTAATATATGCACAATAAAATACATATATTAAGCTCTATTTTATTATTTAATAGATACTACATTTCCTGTGTGCCAGGTATAAAATAATCTACTACTCCATAAATTAAAGCGCCAATTATAGCAGCCATCCATGAAATTGTATATCCAGCTACAAAGAATTGAGTGACATATAAAATAATAGCAGCAAGTGCAAATCCTATAAATCCTTTTCCAAATGGACTTGCGTGCAAACCTGTAAATTTAACTATCAAATAATCTAAAACTGTTAAAACTACAGCAGCAATAGCTAATGACCAAATATTATTTATAGCAAATCCGGGTGTGAAAAATGCAGTAATTGCTAAGACTACGGCTGCAGCAACTAATCTACCTATTATTTGCCATACTGTACTTGTACCATTAGATGCATTTGACCTTGTTTGTGCGTCAGACATAATTCATCCTCCTTTTTATTTATATTTAAAAGTATTTTTTTAGCTATATAAAATTATTGTTTACAATTTGATTTTTTTTATACAATGTGAGAATAAAATTTTATTTTTTTGAAAAAATAAGTAAAAATGTGCCAAATGTGCAAGAAGGAGAAAACATATGTTAATAAATTTTACAAGAGCAATAATTTTATATATTGTAGTTTTAATAGTAATGCGTTTAATGGGAAAAAGAGAAATCGGGCAACTTCAACCGTTTGAACTTGCAATAGCAATTATGATAGCAGATTTAGCATCAATTCCAATGACGGAAACTGGAATTCCAATTTCAAATGGAATTGTTCCAATAATTGGATTGCTTGTAATGCATTTAATAATATCTACAATAAATTTAAAAAGTATAAAGGCAAGAGAAGCTATTTGTGGGAAACCAAGAATTTTGATATATAGAGGGAAAATTGATGAACAGGCGTTAATTAAGGAAAGATTTACTTTAAATGAACTTCAAGAGAGATTAAGAGCAAAAGATGTTATTAATATAGGAGATGTAGAATTTGCAATTCTTGAAACGAGTGGGCAGGTAACAGTTATAGAAAAGCCGAATAAAAGGAAAACAATTCCTGAAGATTTTAATATAATGCCAGATTATGAAGGGCTTCCATATGATCTAGTAGTTGATGGTAAAATTATGAATGAAAATTTAAATAAAATTGGCAAAGATTATAATTGGCTTTTGATAGAAGTGGAAAAATTTGGTTTCAAACCAGAAGAAGCATTGCTTGTGACTTTTGATGGGAAAGGTCAAATTTTTTGCCAGAAAAAAGAAAAGGGAAAGGAATAGTTTTTATGTATAAAGAAATGATAATTTGCGCAATTTTGGTTGTTTTAATTATTATAGGTGATAGTTTTACACAAAATTATACTAAAAATACGGTGAATTTTATAACTGAAGAACTAGAAAGTTTAAAACAAAGTTTATTAGATAATTCTAAAGAAAATACGGATTTGGAGATAAGCAAAATTGAAAAAAAGTGGAACGAAGTACATGAAAAACTTGCTTATTATATTGAGCATGATGAATTAGAAAAAGTTGAAAATAATTTCACAGCATGTAAAAGCCTTGCAGATACTGGTGAATTTAATCAGGCTATTTGTGAACTTGAAAAAATGAAATTTGTTTTAGAGCATATTACTGATAAATATTCTTTTAATTGGGTTAATATTTTTTAGTGTTTTTTGTTTGTGGTTATTATTAATTTGGGGTGTTGGAGAAATTGGGATTTGGTATACCTTATCTAAAATTATACAACAAAATAATTACAAAATTTGTCGAAAACGGTCTGAAAACTCGAAAAAAGTAAAAAAATAAGGGCAAAAAATCTTCTAAACCCCTTGCATTATTTTAAAACTTGTTATAGAATAAATTTGCCTAGAAAAGGCAATAATAAACAAAAATGTAAAAAACATACATAAACTAGGGTATGTTTAAAGGAGGAATTTTTTATGTCAGTAAAAGTAGCCATTAATGGATTTGGACGTATAGGACGTCTAGCATTTAGACAAATGTTTGGAGCAGAAG
>CAKPDO010000056.1 GCA_934148985.1 uncultured Clostridia bacterium | reverse complement strand
TGGATATATAAAGGAGAAGTTCTTCCAACTAAAAAAATGGAAGGAGGAGAAGCATAATGCCATTAATGCCAAAAAGATCAAAACATAGAAAAATGCAAAAAGGTAGAAATAGAGGTCAAGCAACAAGAGGAACTGTAGTTTCAAATGGAGAATTTGGACTACAAGCTCTAGAAGCAGGATTAATAACAGGAAACCAAATAGAAGCAGCCAGAGTTGCAATGACTCGTTATATGAAAAGAGATGGTAAAGTTTGGATTAAAATATTCCCAGACAAACCAATAACAAGAAAACCAGCTGGAACTCGTATGGGTAAAGGTAAAGGAAATACAGAATTTTGGGTAGCCGCTGTAAAACCTGGTAGAGTTATGTTCGAAATAGCAGGTGTACCAGAAGCAACAGCTAGAGAAGCTTTAAGACTTGCTAAAAATAAGTTACCAGTAAAAACAAAGTTTATATTAAAAGAAGTTGCTATCGAGGAGGGTGAAAATAATGAAAATTAATAAAATAAAAGAAATGTCTTCACCTGAATTGGAAAAAGAATTAGGTGAGTTAAAAACAGAATTATTCAAATTGAAATTTAGTTTAGCTACAAATTCTCTAGACAATCCTATGAAAATAAGAGATGTTAAAAAGGATATAGCTAGAATTAACACTGTTTTAACAGAAAGAAAAATTGCTGAAAAGAAAGGGGTAAATGAGTAATGGAACAAACAAGAAATCTTCGTAAAACAATGATTGGTACAGTTAAGTCTAACAAAATGGATAAAACTGTAGTTGTAGCTGTTGAAAGAAATGTAAAACATAATGTTTATGGAAAAATTGTTAAGAAAACATATACATTAAAAGCACATGATGAAAATAACAGTTGCCAAATTGGAGATAAAGTGAAAGTTATGGAAACTAGACCTCTTTCAAAGGATAAAAGATGGAGAGTAGTTGAAATAGTAGAAAAAGCTGTAATCAAATAGTCATAAAATTGCAAGAAATAAAAAGAGGTAACATCACATATTCACACGGAGGGACATATCTTAAATCCCCAAAGAAAGACCCGTGATGAAGAAGATGTGTCCCTTTACCAAATAGAAAAGGAGGATTTAACAAAATGGTACAACAACAAACTATATTAAAAGTAGCCGATAATACAGGTGCTAGAGAAATCATGTGTATCAGATGTTTAGGTGGTTCTTACAGAAAAACAGCAAGTATTGGAGATATAATAGTTGCATCTGTAAAATCAGCAACACCAGGTGGAGTTGTAAAAAAAGGTGATGTTGTTAAAGCTGTAGTTGTTAGAACAAAAAATCCAATCAGAAGAGCTGATGGTTCTTATGTTAGATTTGATGAAAACGCAGCTGTTATAATAAAAGATGATAAAACACCAAGAGGAACACGTATATTTGGGCCTGTTGCTAGAGAATTAAGAGAAGGAGAATATATGAAAATACTTTCATTAGCTCCAGAAGTTCTATAATAAAATAAGTATTTGCGGAAATTTAGAAAAAGGAGGAAGACCTTAATGAAACTAAAAAAAGGTGATAATGTTATTGTTTTATCTGGAAATGATAAAGGCAAAACAGGTGAAGTTTTAGAAGTTATACCAAAATCAGAAAAAGTAGTTGTAAAAGGTATAAATGTTAGAAAAAGACATGTAAAAGCTGCACCAAATAAAGAAGGCGGAATTGTAGCTTCAGAATTTCCAATTCATTCATCAATAGTTAACATAGTTTGCCCAAAATGTGGAAAACATACAAGAGTTGGTTATGTTATTGAAGATGGAAAGAAATTTAGAATTTGCAAAAAATGCAATAGCAAAATAGATTAATTAGTTTGAGAAAGGAGGAACGAATTAGATGGAAATCTTAAAAGAACAATATCAAAAAGAAGTAGTTCCAGCTTTAATGAAAAAGTTTGGATATAAATCAATAATGGAAGTTCCAAAATTAGAGAAAATAGTAATAAACATTGGTTTAGGTGATACAAGAGAAAATCCTAAATCATTGGAAAATGCAATAAATGATTTAACACAAATAACAGGTCAAAAACCAGTTATTACAAAAGCAAAGAAATCAATTGCTGCATTTAAAATAAGAGAAGGAGCTGACGTTGGATGTAAAGTTACATTAAGACAAGATAAAATGTACGATTTTGCATACAAATTAATGAATGTCGCACTTCCAAGAGTTAGAGATTTTAGAGGAGTTTCAAGTAATTCTTTTGACGGTAGAGGAAATTATTCTATGGGTATAAAAGAACAATTAATATTCCCAGAAATCGAATATGATAAAGTAGACAAGTTAAGAGGAATGGATATAATTTTTGTAACAACAGCTAGAACAGATGAGGAAGCTAGAGAGTTGCTAAAATTATTAGGAATGCCTTTTCATGCTTAATTTGAACTTAAGTAATAATTAAGAGGAGGATTTAGGTTCTATGGCAAAAATGTCAATGAAGGTTAAACAACAAAAACCACAAAAATATCAAACAAGAGAATATAATAGATGTAAACTTTGTGGTAGACCACATGCATATATTAGAAAATATGGAATTTGCCGTATATGCTTTAGAGAATTAGCTCACAAGGGAGAAATTCCAGGAGTTAAAAAGGCAAGTTGGTAATCAAATAAATAAATTAAGAAAAAAGAAGAGAAGGAGGTAAGTATAAATTGAATACTACAGATCCAATAGCAGATATGCTAACAAGAATAAGAAATGCAAATACTTCTAAACATAAAACTGTAGATGTACCTAGTTCAAAAATGAAACTTGGTATTGCTGAAATTTTATTTAAAGAAGGATACATAAAATCTTTTGAAGAAATCAAAGATAACACACAAGGTGTTATTAGAATTACTTTAAAATATGATGAAAAAGGAACAAGAGTAATTGATGGATTAAAAAGAATAAGTAAACCAGGATTAAAAGTATATGCTGGAAAAGAAGAATTACCTAAAGTATTAAATGGTTTAGGAATTGCTATAATTTCAACATCAAAAGGATTAATGACGGATAAAGAAGCAAGAAATGCTGGAATAGGTGGAGAAGTTTTAGCTTATATTTGGTAGGAAGGAGAAATAAAATGTCAAGAATAGGAAATAAACCTATTACAGTACCTGCTGAAGTTGATGTTAAAATTGACGGACAACATATTACTGTAAAAGGACCAAAAGGAACACTAGAAAGAACTGTTGAGCCAGAAATTTCTATGAAATTAGAAAATGGAATACTAACAATTTCAAGAGATTCTGATGTAAGAAGAAGCAAGAGTTTACATGGATTAACAAGAACTTTAATAAACAACATGATTACAGGTGTTCAAAATGAATTCACTAGAGAATTACAAATAAATGGTGTTGGTTATAGAGTTCAAAAACAAGGAAATGACTTAAATCTTTCTCTTGGATATTCACACCCTGTAATATTCGAAGCACCAGAAGGAATTACTTTTGATGTTCCAAATGCAAATACAATTATTGTTAAAGGAATTGATAAAGAATTAGTTGGTCAAACTGCCGCTGTTATCAGAACAAAAAGACCACCTGAAGTATATAGAGGTAAAGGAATCAAATACGCTGAAGAAGTTATCAGACGTAAAGTTGGAAAAACTGGTAAATAAAATAATTAAATTCCTTGAAAAAAATTATGAAAGGAGAACAAAATGGTTTCAAAAACTGATAGAAAATTAGAAAGAATAAGAAGACATAAAAGAGTTAGAAACAAAATATCTGGAACACCTGAAAGACCAAGATTAAGTGTTTTCAGAAGTAATAGTAATATTTACGTTCAACTTATAGATGATGTAAATGGTTGTACTTTAGCTCAAGCTTCAACTTTAGACAAAGAAGTTAAAGAAAAACATGCAAATAAAGTTGCTGCCAAAGAAGTAGGAAACTTAATTGCAAAAAGAGCTGAAAAAATAAACATTAAAGACATTGTTTTTGACCGTGGAGGATACATATATCACGGAGTTGTTAAAGAAGTCGCAGAAGCCGCAAGAGAAGGCGGATTAAACTTCTAGAAACAACGAAACTTAAATAAGGGTTAATCACTTTAGATTAAGGGCAGGGACATACTTTGTTCCAAGAAAGACCCGTGAAAAAGTGTGTCACCTGACATTAAAAGAAGGAGGGAAAACTAATTAACATGGAAGAAAAGCAAGAAAATGAATTAAAGGAAAAAGTTGTTGCACTTAACAGAGTTACAAAAGTTGTTAAGGGTGGTAGACATATGAGATTTTCAGCAGTAGTTGTTGTTGGAGATGGAAATGGTCATGTTGGTGTTGGAAATGGTAAAGCTGCCGAAGTTCCAGAAGCTATCAAAAAAGCTATCCAAGATGCTAAGAAGAATTTAATAGAAGTTCCAATAGTTGATACAACAGTGCCACATGAATATTTTGGAAAATTTGGTAGTGCAAAAGTTATGCTAAAACCAGCTGCTGAAGGTACTGGAATTATCGCTGGAGGTAGCGTTAGACCTGTACTAGAACTTGCAGGATATAAAAATATTCGTACAAAAATAATTGGAACAAACAATCCAAGAAACGTAGTATATGCTACAATAGAAGGTTTAAAATCAATGCAAACAGTTGAATCTGTAGCAGCAAAAAGAGGAAAGAAACCAGAAGATATATTATAAGAAGAGTTAATATATAAAAGTAGGGAGAATAAAGCCAATAAAAGAGCAGAACTTGGCAGAAACTAAATGGCATAACATCACATATTCACACGGGGGGGACATATCTTAAAGCCCCAAAGAAAGACCCGTGGAAAAGAAGATGTGTCCCCCTACAACAAAGAGGAGGTGCGAAAATGGAAATCGGAGAATTAAAGCCAGCTATGAAAAAAGTAAAATCTAAAAGAGTAGGTAGAGGAATTGGTTCTGGACTAGGAAAAACTTCAGGTAGAGGCCAAAAAGGTCAAAAAGCAAGATCTGGAGGAGGAGTTAGACGTGGTTTCGAAGGTGGTCAAACACCATTATATAGAAGACTACCAAAAAGAGGATTTACAAATATTCATGCTAAAAATTACACAGAAGTAACATTAACAATGCTTAATAAATCAGAAGCTACTGATGTTACAGCTGAAACACTTTTAGCAGAAGGAATAATTGGAAAAATCCAAGATGGAATAGTTGTTTTAGCAACTGGTAAATTAGAAAAGAAATTAAATGTTAAAGCTGTTAAATTTACAGCTAAAGCAAAAGAAAATATCGAAGCTTTAGGCGGAAAGGCAGAGGTGATATAATTGTTTAAAACAATAAAAAATGCACTTAAAACACCTGATATTAGAAAAAAGCTTTGGTATACATTATTACTAATAACACTTTTTAGACTTGGCTGTTACATTACAGTTCCAGGTGTTGATATATCAGCATTAAATAATTTAATGAATGATAGTTCATCTAGTTTAGCTGGTATGATAAATTTGATTTCAGGTGGTGCCTTTGCTAAATTTTCAATATTTGCAATGAGCATTACCCCTTATATCACATCTACAATAGTTATTCAACTTCTAGGGATGGTTATACCATCTTTAGAAAGATTAACTAAAGAAGGTGGAGAAGATGGTAAACAAAAAATAAATAAGTATACAAAAATATTAACAATATTTTTAGCTTTTATAGAAGCTATAGGTGTATATTTATCTTATAAATCATATGGAGTTTTCGTGAACTCTAGTTTTCTTACAGGAGCAATGATTGTTGCCGGATTTATTGCTGGAACTTCATTACTTATGTGGCTTGGAGAACAAATTACAAATAAAGGTATAGGAAACGGAATTTCTTTAATAATCTTTATTGGTATTATATCTAGATTACCATCGGTATTAGTTACAATGTATAATTTGATAATAACATCAAATGGATTTAGTACAACTGGCTTCTTAACAGCAATTGGAATTATATTAGGTGCTCTTGTATTAGTTGCAGCAGTTGTATATATGCAACAAGCTGAACGTAGAGTACCAGTACAATATTCAAAAAAAGTTGTTGGAAGAAAAATGGTCGGAGCACAAAGTACAAATATACCACTTAAACTTGCAATGGCAGGAGTTATGCCTATAATATTTGCATCTTCATTCCTAACATTTCCAGCAATGATAATACAAATATTTAAGACAGATGTCGCAACTTCAACAGGATTTTGGGCAACATTGTATAAATTTTCTATGGCTACATCATCATCTAGTGTTGGATGGGGATATACCATAGCCAATGCAATTGTTTATTTATTACTAATTGTAGGATTTACTTTCTTCTGGACATATGCAATGACAAATCCAGCTGAAATATCAGCCAATATTAAGAAAAATGGCGGTTTTATACCTGGAATTAGAGCAGGAAAACCTACAACTGATTATTTATCTAATGTAATTTCTAAAATAACATTATTTGGTGGATTTTATTTAGCTGTTATTGCTATTCTACCAATGTTACTTAGATTTACATCTTTGGATATAACATTCGGTGGTACTGCACTTTTAATTGTTGTTGGTGTTGCAATTGAGTCAATTCAACAATTGGAATCTCAGCTTGTTATGAGACATTACAAGGGATTTTTGGAATAGAATATAAATTAGAGAAAATAGCAAAATTGGTTGCTATTTTCTTTTTTTTCTAGTAAAATATAAATGTCGAGAAGAGAGGAGAGTGTAGCTATGAATTTAAAAATGCCATATGGAATAAGTAATTATGAAAAAATAGTAAATGATGGATATTATTATGTAGATAAAACAATGTATATAGAAAAATTAGAAAATTTACCAGAAACAAGTATAATGTTTTTGCGTCCAAGAAAATTTGGAAAAACATTGTTTACAAGTGTAATAGAAAATTATTACGACAAAAATAAAACAGACAAATTTGATAAATTATATGGGAATACTTATATAGGAAAAAATCCAACTAAAAATAAAAATAGTTATTGTATTTTAAGGTTCAATTTTTCGGGAATAGATACTGAAACAGAAGCATCAACAATAAGAGGTTTTAAAAATGAAGTTGCATCATCAATAGAAGTTTTTATTCATAGATATAATTTGGACTTTTATGTTAATAATGAAGATGATGCAGAAAATATATTAAACAACTTATTTAAAGCTTTTTATGTTCAAAAGTCACAAGATAAGATATATGTAATAATAGACGAATATGATCACTTTGCAAATGAACTATTAGGATTTTATCCGGAAAGATTTAGAACATTGGTTTCTAAAAATGGAAAAGTGAGGAAATGGTATGAGATTCTAAAAAAGGGAACAGAAACGGTGGTAGATAGAATATTTATAACTGGAGTTGCACCAATAACGCTGGATAGCCTAACAAGTGGATTTAATATAGGAAAAGATATAACCAAAGATGTAAGATTTAATGATATGATGGGATTTACCCAAAGTGAATTAATAGAAATTTTAACTAACCAAAATATATCAAAAGAAGACCAAGAAAAAATATTACCAATAATGAAAGAAAATTATGATGGATATAAATTTTGCT
>CAKPDO010000055.1 GCA_934148985.1 uncultured Clostridia bacterium | reverse complement strand
TGTTTTTCCTTCTTCTGCTTGACTTCTTATGAATTCATAAGCTTCATCTAATTTTTTAGATGTTTTTTGTAAATCGATTATATGGATTCCATTTCTAGCTTGAAATATGTATTCAGCCATTTTTGGGTCCCATCTTCTTGTTTGATGTCCAAAGTGAACACCAGCTTCAAGTAATTGTTTCATTGCAACTACTGCCATTTTTAATTCCTCCCTTTTTGTTATTTCTTCCATATTGTTCACAGCTTTCAAAGACCTTTTTAGGCACTCCTTTGATTTGCTCCCAATATGTGTTTTTTTAACGTTTAGTATTCTATCACATTTTTTATGTAAATGCAAGCATTTTTTATTTTTTTTCATAAACTTTTATGTCAATTGATTCAACATATCCATCTTGTCCATAATTTAGCTTAATATTAAATGTAGCTCTACTCTCATTTATTGCCGAATATATTTCATTTGCTTTTTCTTCGTTTTTTGAGCCCTCTTTAATAAAGATTTTTATTTGATTTCCGCTAATTACCTTATAATCTGTCATATTCTCTCCGGCTGTCTCTATTAATTTTAATACATATTCTTTTTCTATATTTTCTCCTTCAGAAAAAATAAATTTATTATTAAATTTGTCTATTTGACGTTTAATATCGTCTTCTTCTTGTTGTTTACGTTCTTGTTCAACTTCGTCTATTATTAAAATTATTTTATTCAATAATTTTGTATTTACAGACGCCTGACTTGTTTCTATACTTGTAATTGCTCTATTTTTTAAATCCTCTAATATTGACAATGCTTTTTCGCCTTCGTAATTATTTAATAAGATATTATTTTTATCTTCAAAATTTACTGGCAAAGCTTCATTTGCGGCTAATCTTATATTAGTTTCAGAATTAAAACTTAAATTTGTAATATTTGCATTTTTATAATTTGCGTTTACTTCAATATTTATTTCTTCTTCTGTTTGAACCGTATTTATTGTAATATCAGCTTCTTGAGTTGCATCACTATAGCCTAAAACTCTTTTTCTTCCACTTTCAGTATCGGCTTTTCCAAGTGTATATAATTTTGATACTTCTTCTTGTCCATTTAGTTCAATAGTTTTTAAACTAAGTGTTGTCCCTTCTGTATTATCCAAATCTAATATAAATTGCTTATCCTCATTCTCTATTGTAGTTCTAACTGTTGTCCCTTTGCTTTCATATACAGTTATTATTGTTTTTCTCGTATCTTCTCCTTGATATTCTATGCTATCAATAATTTTTTGTAAATTATTGATATATTGTTCTTTTAGGCTTTCCCCCTCTTTTTCTATAATTCCTGTTTCTTGTATTTTTGAGTCTATTAAGTCCAATTTACTTAAAAGTATTTCATCTTTTATTGCTTGATTTAATATTTTTTTATAAATTTTATCCATCTCATTTTTTGTTAGTGTCAATGAATAAGCATTTGTTGTAACACTCTGTTTATTGTTCAATGTTCTTAATACATTTTTTTTCGAAGAATAGTGTTTTCCATCAATATCTGAGAATATTAAATCAGAATAGTTTTCTGTTAATTTTTCTATTTCTTCATCAGAAAAAACTAAAATACCTGATATATCTACACCACTTAGTTTTTCAGAAAACCTACTTCCATCCATTCCTAAACTAGATATAAAATATGGAACCGTTGCATTTTCTACACTTACAAATTGTTGTACAAGATTTGCTAATCTAAATCCATACATATTATTTTGCTTTAGTAAATCAATAGACATAAGGGTATTTTCACCATATGAAGCTGTTATATTTCTATATGAAGCATTTTCTGAAGATTTACCTACAGCATTTCCTTTTATTTCATATACTTCTTCTTCATCATTTTCTTTTTCAAGATATTTTAATGTTGCTTTTGAACTTTCTATATAATCTGTCTTTCTTAATAAATCAATATTTTGTTCTTCCTTTGACACTTCAAATACATTTGCTATATTTTGAACATCTTGAAAAATGTATTTTTTAAATAGAGTTTCACTGGATTTTAGCATATCTGTCGTTAAATAAAGGATTGTTCCTCCAATCGCTACAACAAATATAAGCATAATTAAAATTATAATTATTATTTTAATTTTATCATCTTTCATATAGAATCCTCCCAAAATTATTACTATCTTTGTTTTACTGCTTCATATACTACTATTCCAGTAGATACAGATGCATTAAGTGATGACACTTTTCCTTTCATAGGTATTTTTACAAGAAAATCACAGTTTCTTTTTACAAGTTCACTTATTCCTTTTCCCTCATTTCCTATTACAATTGCAAGTGGTCCTGTCAAGTTTTGATCATAATAATATTTTTCTGCATCTATTGCAGTTCCACATACCCAAATTCCTTTTTCTTTTAGTTTTGATATTGTGTCTGTTATATTGTTCACTCTTGCTATTTTCATATATTCAAGTGCTCCTGATGCTACTTTGCTTACTGTGCTATTTACTTGTGCTGCTCTTCTTTTTGGAATTATTATTCCATGAACTCCAGCTGTTTCGGCTGTTCTTATTATTGCCCCTAAATTATGAGTATCTTCAATTCCATCTAAGATTAGAATAAATGGGTCTTCTTTTCTTTCTTTTGCTGTTTCTAAAATATCTTCTACTTCTACATATTGATATGGTGGAACTACAGCTATTACTCCTTGATAATTTTCTGTTCCTGCCATCATGTCCATCTGTTTTTTATCTTTTTGAACTACTATTACTTTTTTCTCATTTGCAAGTGCAATTATTTTGTTTATTGACCCTTTTAGTTCTCCTTTTGTTATATATATTTTGTTTATGTCTTTATCACTTTCAAGTAGTTCTAATACCGCATTTCTTCCCTCTATTTGGTCATCAAATATTCTTTCTAAGTCTTTTACTATTTTTTCTTCTCTGTCTTCTTGTCTTCTTGTTTGATTTCTTCTATCCATCATTCCTCTTCTATCTACTATTCCTCTATTTTCTTCTCTTCTTGATGTTTTTCTTCTTGTATCATTTCTTCTTTCTTCTTGATTTCTTTTATTATTTTTCATTTTCTTACCTACTTTCTTTTTTAACATTTATAGTATAACATATTTTAGTTTATTTTTGTAGTATTTTGTTGAATTTTTTTGCATGTGCGAAATATATTTATATTACCTTAAAAATAAAAAAGGAAGACTTAATATGCAATGCAAGTTAAATCTTCCTTTTTTATTAATTTACTGCCAGTATGTTTACTTTATCTGGCTCAGCACCTCCTCGATAATGCTGTCCATATCTCCGTTTAACGGGTCAAATGTTCTTAAATAATCGATTGTGTCTTTGACGACATCCCAATCAACATAGAACAGTTCCCCCTCTTCAAATTGGACTACCCCCAGCTCCCTAACCTCCTCGGTTAATTGCACCTCTGGGTAGGTATCTCTTATTCGAGCGTTGATCTTATCCCAGTCCTTGTGCAGCTTCTTTACCTCAACAGCCTTAATTTCATCGATATTTTTCTGTTCCTTGCCTGCTGCTTCTAGAACTGCTTTGAACTTTCGATCGATATCTAATCGGCTGTATATAAGTTTGTCTGTCAAAAGATGCCAGACGTAGCCTCTTTCAAAAGGACCTATTTTTCCAGCCTTTTTGAAATCATTCCAGCAAGCTCTCACATCGGGATTACTGCTGACTCCATAATGAAGTCCATCGTTGTTTTCCTGCGTTTCTTTTTGTTCAGCTCTTATTCTAAGTTGGCTGTATTCTGGTGTCAACTTAGTTCTAAGCACATTAAATTTTGCCCCAGCTTTCTCGCTGCCGTAGAGTTTAATGTACTTCTTCAATAAATCTGGAGCTTCAACTCCTAAAACAAAGCTCCGATTTTTAAGAGTTCCCTTCTTACATACCGCTGAATGAGTGTAATAACTTGGCATATTTTTTTCTCCTTTCATTTGTGAAGCACTACTATAGCAGTGCTATTATACATATGCACGAGTATTATTATATATCGTTTCAGAAATTATGTCAAGTCTTTTTGTAAACTTTTTGTATTTAATTTATGATTAATTTATGATAATGTCTTAAGTAATAACTTTTGAAAATGTTTCAAATAAAAAATAGGAAAATTTAATATGCAACGCACATTTAATCTTCCTATTTTTCATTTACTCTGTCTGCTAATTTACATGTTATTTAATCTCTTTTAAAACTTTCTTAATTATTCTATCCATATCACCGTTCAATGAATCGAAAGCTCTTAAGTAATCTATTGTTTTCTTTAAAACTTCCCAGTCAACATAAACCAGCTCTCCTTCAGCATACTTCACCAAATTTATCGATCTTATCTCATATGGCAATTTAACATCGGGATAAGTCTTCTTGATAAGAGAATTGACTATTCTCCAATCATTTCGAAGCTTTTTAGCCTGCATTTTCTTCAATCTACGTCTGCTGACATGTTCTTTGTTTTCTTCCAACTCTTTTTTAAGTTTCTTCTCAATATCCAGTCTGTTATAAATCAACTTGTCTGTCAGCAAATGCCATACATAACCTCTGTAAAAAGTTTCAAATTTAGCTTTCTTTACTTCATCGAGTCCATCCCAGTAAACTCTTACATCTGGATTTGTACTCAATCCATAATGAAGACCATCTGTACTGCCAATGCTTTTTTTCTGTTCAACTCTTTTTTCGAGTTCTTTGTACTCTGGAGTATATCTTCCTCTCCATCTATTGAACCTTATTGCAGCACCTTTGCTTCCATTATATATTTCGTAATATTTTTTTAGAAGGTCTGGCGCTTCTACACCTGAAACAAAACTCCGGTTTCCAAGTGCTTTTGTTGGGCAACATGCAAAATAAACATAATATCCTAGCATACTTTTCTCCTTTCTTTTGTGTGCACTGCTATAGCAGTGCTACTATGCAAGTGAACAAATAATATTATATTTCTTTTTTCATTTTATGTCAACATTTTTTTTGTATTTTATTAAGGCAATTGTATAAAAAATTACAAAGTAACATAATTCTGTAACATTTCCTGCAATTGTTCTAGCAAAAAATGATAAAAACTTGCAATTTTATGCAATATGTGTTATATTTTGACCGTAACAATATTTTTGTTGCCTTTGAAATAAGCAAATTTCGGAGGCACAGTCCTCCGAACAATAAAAGGAGGAACTATCATGAAAAAAAAAGTACATTTTGCCGACCTAAAATATATGCAAAAATATATCGAGGGTTTCAACCCAGATGACTACGAAGGGTATTTCGGAAACACTGACCCTTCTGTCATTGAGTACGTAAGAAACTATTATGACAAGCATTTACCTGTAGATGTAACTGCATGGATACGGGTAAATAATGTACCTGACAATTCGGCTTATAATGAAGTTCTTAAAAGTCAGGTACGCTTTGTTCGTGACAGACTTTGTGAACTGTTGATGTCAACATACGAGGAATGGAAAGACAATGAACCGCTTGTAATTTCCACTCATTCTTTTAGAGGCGTAAGGTTACCTGTATTTCAAATCACTCTTAAAAAGTACGGCGTAGAAATGGTTCTTCGAAACACTTTTTGTTACTGGAAGGTTTCAGTAAAATCTAAAAAACCTCTTGACCTCGACTTCATGGGCCTTTTTAATCCTTCAGAAAATATTTCTTATTTTTCCTGCGATGGATTTCCCAAAAACAAGGTTTATGGCTGTTACGCCCAAAATCACTCTCAATTCACAATTGAGCTTCATTATGATTATGATTTGTACGTATTCGCTTTCTTGCTAAAGAATTACTTAGGAATAAATACAAAATAAAATGTCTTTTTGTCGCCACAACCGTTGCTATTTAATGGTTGTGGCGTTTTTATTTTAAAGTTCTATAATATTATGTCATTAAATATCTCTTTTTTTGACATCAATTGTAACACTTCATTTTTAGATTATTATAAAGAAAGATGTTGCATGTAATACATACAACATCTTTCTCATTACTTTGTTTTAGGATTTCCTACATTAAACATTGTGGTATCATGGAGCGGGTAGAGGGAATCGAACCCTCACCACCAGGTCGGAAGCATGGGATTCTGCCATTAAACTATACCCGCAAGTCCTTTCCCATTATACAAAAAAATAAAAATAATTTCAATAAAAATTCACAAAAATTTCAAAAAAATATATTGCTATAAATTGCTCATTATGATATCATAAATTCGGTTAAAGTGTAAATAATAAAACTAAACCAAAAAGAAAGGATGATATAAAATGAAATTTGATGCATGGAATGAATTTGAAAAAGGAGACTGGCAATCAGAAATAAATGTCAGAGACTTTATACAAAGAAACTATACACCTTATGAAGGAAATTCAAACTTCTTAGCAAATCCAACAGAAAAAACAAAAAAATTATGGGATGAAGTTTTAGAACTATATAAACAAGAAAAAGCAGCACCTGGTGGAGTTCTAGATATAGACACAAAGACTGTATCAACAGTTGCAAGCCATGAAGCTGGATATATAGATAAAGACCTAGAAGAAATCGTAGGCTTACAAACAGACAAACCTTTAAAAAGAGCAATTATGCCATTTGGAGGTATCAAAATAGTAGAAAAATCATGTGAAGCATATGGAAGGGAAGTTGACCCAGAAGTTGACCAAATTTTCCACGCAATAAGAAAAACACATAATGATGGAGTATTTGACGTATATACTCAAGATGTTAGAAAAGCACGTTCAAATAAATTATTAACAGGTTTACCTGATGGATATGGACGTGGAAGAATAATTGGAGATTACAGAAGAGTTGCACTTTATGGTGTTGATGTTTTAATAGAAGAAAAGAAACATGAGCTTGAAGAATTAGATGTTGACGCATTTACAGAAGATATAATTCGTCATCGTGAAGAAGTTTCTGAACAAATAAAAGCATTAAATGCTCTTAAAGTTATGGCATCAAAATATGGATTTGATATTTCAAAACCTGCTACAAATGCTAAAGAAGCAATTCAATGGTTATACTTTGGATATTTAGCAGCAATAAAAGACCAAAATGGTGCTGCAATGAGTTTAGGTAGAACCTCTACATTTTTAGATATTTATATAGAAAGAGATTTAAAAAATGGTACTTTAACAGAAGAAGAAGCACAAGAATTAATGGACCATTTTGTAATGAAACTAAGATTAGTACGTTTTCTTCGTACTCCAGAATATAATGAGCTATTCTCAGGAGATCCTGTATGGGTAACAGAAAGTATTGGTGGTATGGGAATTGATGGAAGAACATTAGTTACTAAAAACTCTTTTAGATTACTTCATACACTAGTAAACTTAGGACCTGCTCCAGAACCAAATATGACAGTTTTATGGTCTACAAGATTACCAGAAGGATTTAAAAAATTCGCAACAGATATTTCAATAAAAACATCATCAATCCAATATGAAAATGATGATTTAATGAGAATCACATTAGGTGATGACTATGGAATAGCATGCTGTGTATCTCCAATGAGAATTGGAAAACAAATGCAATTCTTTGGAGCTCGTGCAAACCTTGCAAAAACTTTATTATATGCTATCAATGGTGGTGTTGATGAAGTTACTAAAAAACAAGTTGCGCCAAAATTTGCACCTATCACTTCTGAATACTTAGACTATGATGAAGTTATGGAAAAATATGACCAAATGATGGATTATGTTGCAAAAATTTATATAAAAGCATTAAATGCAATTCACTATATGCATGATAAATATTCATATGAAGCAATAGAAATGGC
>CAKPDO010000054.1 GCA_934148985.1 uncultured Clostridia bacterium | reverse complement strand
TCGCCTCTTAAAATTCTTTCAGAAATTTCATCTTCAACATATCTTTGAATAGCTCTACGAAGAGGTCTAGCACCAAACTTCAAGTTAGTTCCTTTTTCAAGTAAGAAATCCTTAGCTTCTTTAGAAACTTCCATTGTTATATTTTTATCAAGTAGAGCAGAAGAGGTATCTTTAAGCATTAGGTCGACAATATCAATTAATTGCTCATTAGTTAAGCTATTAAATGCAACGATTTCATCGACTCTGTTTAAAAATTCAGGCCTGAAGACATCTTTTAATCTTTCTTCAATTTTATATTTATCAACTTCAGACTTACCAAATCCTATTGAATTATTGTTCAAATTAGAACCAGCATTCGAAGTCATTATTATAATAGTGTTTTCAAAACTTACTGTATTTCCTTGAGAATCTGTGAGTCTACCATCATCAAGAACTTGAAGCAAAATATTAAATACATCAGGGTGTGCTTTTTCTATCTCATCTAAAAGAATTATAGAGTAAGGATGACGTTTTACCTTATCTGTTAATTGACCAGCATCGTCATAGCCGACATATCCTGGAGGAGCGCCGATTAATTTTGCAGTTGAGTTACTTTCCATATATTCAGACATATCTATTCTAATAATTGAATCTTCTGAGCCAAACATTTCATAACTTAGAGCTTTAGCTAAAGCTGTTTTTCCAACACCAGTAGGTCCAACAAATATAAAAGATGGAGGACGTTTAGTAGATTTAAGTCCAGCCCTATTTCTACGAATAGCACGAGCTACAGCACTTACAGCATCATCTTGACCAATTATTTTTTTATGAAGATTTGTTTCTAAATTTAGAAGTTTTTGTGTTTCTTCCTCTGTTATTTTACTAACTGGAATTTTTGTCCAACTTTCTATAACATTTGCTATATCTTGAACTGTAAGATTTTGAATTTTCATTGTAGAATTTATTTTGTCAATTTCTTCCATTAAACGACATTCCTCAGTTTTTAGATTAGCGGCTTTTTGATAATCTTCTGTAGAATCAGTTGTAACAGCCTCATCTTTTTGCTCTTGAACTTCTTTTAATTTTTGACGTAATAGTTCAAGTTTGTATAAATCTTTATTTTCTAAGTTAATTCTTGAACAAGCTTCGTCTAAAATGTCTATTGCTTTATCTGGTAAAAATCTGTCATGTATATATTTTTCAGACATTATAACAGTTTGCTTAATTACATCAGTTGAAATTTTTACTTTATGATAATCTTCATAATATTTTTTTATGCCATCTAATATTCCAATAGAATCACTAATTGTAGGTTCTTCGATTAAAACTTGTTGAAATCTACGTTCTAGGGCAGTATCTTTTTCGATATATTTACGATATTCTTTAATTGTTGTTGTACCAATAAGTTGAATTTGACCATTTGCTAAAGCAGGCTTTAAAATATTTGCAGCATTCATTGCTGAATCTCCATCTCCACCAGCACCAGCTCCTATGATTGAATGTATTTCATCTATTACAAGAATGATGTTTCCATAGCTAATACATTCTTCAATAATTCCTTTCATTCTTGCTTCAAATTGACCTCTAAATTGAGTTCCAGCTACAACTGAAGTCATATCTAACAAATAAACTTCTTTGTTTAATAACTTTGCTGGTACATTTTTAGATGCAATTTTTATTGCTAATGCATTTGCAATTGCAGTTTTTCCAACACCTGGTTCACCAATTAAACAAGGATTATTTTTAGAACGTCTATTCAAAATTTGGACAACTCTTTGAAGCTCTTTATCACGGCCGATTACCATATCAAGTTCATTATTTTGAGCTTTAAATGTAAGATTAGTACCATAAGTATCCAAAAATTTCTTTTTCTTATTTTTTTTCTTTTCAGGTTTAACCTTTTTCTTAGTATTTCCATTACCACCTGATGTTTGCTGACCTTGAGCTTCTGGTTCACCAAAGATATTACCAAAAATAGAACCTAAAGGAATTGCACCGGCGAAAACTTTTGGTGCTTCATTTTCGTCATCTTGGTCATCATCATCTGACTCATTTATTGGGATTGCTCCAAGTTCTATACCATCAATTGAACCTAAATTTTCTGAAAGATTTTTTAATAATCCTTCAAATTGTTTATTCATTTGTTCTGAACGGTTATTTATAATTGACTGATTTTGTGCTTTTATTATTTCATCTGTATTTATTCCTAGCTTTTTTGCACAATTTATACATAAACCTTCCATTTCTCTTTTTCCATCTGGAGTAATTTTACTAGAGAAAATAGAAGCTTCGTTTTTGTTACACATTGAACATATCATATTGAATATTTCCTCATTTCTTTTTTAGATTTTGTATTTGTGAAAGTGCTAGTTTATAGTTTTCACAAATTATATAATAGCGTAAAAGATGAAGAATGTCAAGGCTTTTGGTTGCATTGGGGACGGACTTTTCTCGTAGGGGACGGAATTTTTTGCGAGAAAGTCCGTCCCCTACGAGAAGGAGAGAAAAAAAGCAAAAAACATTGCTATTTTTTTCTTTTTTTAGTACAATATAAAAAGTAAAAAAGAAAGGCAGGGAAAATAAATGAGATTGAAAATGCCATATGGAATAAGTAATTATGAAAAAATAGTAAATGATGGATATTACTATGTAGATAAAACTATGTATCTAGAAAAACTAGAAAACATGCCAGAAACAAGTATAATGTTTTTACGACCAAGAAAATTTGGAAAAACATTGTTTACAAGTGTAATAGAAAATTACTATGATAAATTAAAAGCAGATAAATTTGAAACTTTATACGGAAATACATATATTGGAAAAAATCCGACAAAGTTGAAAAATAGTTATTGTATATTAAGGTTTAATTTTTCAGGAATAGATACAAGTTCAGAAGAAGCTACAATAAAAGGATTTAAAAACAGTACAATAGAATCAATTAAATTATTTATTGGAAACTATGGAATAGATTTTTATATAAATGAAAGCCAAGATGCTGAAGAAATTTTGAATAGTTTGTTCACAGCATTTTTGTTACAGAAAAAGAACGAAAAAATATATGTAATAATAGATGAATATGACCATTTTGCAAATGAGCTATTAGGCTTTAATCCTGAGCAATTTAGAGCACTTGTTTCAAAAAATGGAAAAGTAAGAAAATGGTATGAAATATTAAAAAAAGGAACAGAAACAGTAGCAGACAGAATATTTATAACAGGTGTAGCACCAATAACTTTAGATAGCTTAACAAGTGGATTTAACATAGGAACTGATATAACCCAAGATGTAGATTTTAATGATATGATGGGATTTATTCAAAATGAATTGATAGAAATTTTAAATAATCAAGAAATATCAAAAGAGGAACAAGAAAGAATCCTACCAATAATGAAAGAAAATTATGATGGATATAAATTTAGTTTGGAAGCCAAAAATCAAATATATAACTCAAATATGTGTCTATTTTTCTTATCAAAATATATTAGATTAGGAGAAATCCCAGATGACCTAATAGATATGAATATAGCAAGTGATTACAGCAAAATTGGTAAAATGCTAGATTTATGTAAAGGAGAAAATAGAGCTGAAATACTAAGAAAGACAGTTCAAGGTGAACCAATAGTAAATACAATTGTAAAAAAATTTAATCCAGCAATAGAATTTACTGAAATAGATATGATATCAATGTTGTACTATCTAGGATATTTAACAATATCAGGAGAATTAGTAGGAATACCTAAACTTATAATACCAAATAAGGTAATGAAAGAAATATATGCATCATATTTTATGCAATTAATAGATAAAGAAGCAGAATTTAGAATTGATAGTAGTACAAATCAAGAAATACTAATACAATTGGCACAAGAAGGAAGAATAAACAAAATAGTAGAAATATTAAAAATATACTTAAATAATTTATCAAATAGAGATTTGATAAAATTTGATGAGAAGTATATAAAATTAATATTTTACTGTATAGCAATGAATATAAAATCTTATTCTGTAAAATCAGAAATGGAGGTAAACGGAAATTATCCAGACATTTTACTTGTACCAAGGGATAGAAAAAAAGGATACAAAGCTATAATGGTAGAATTTAAGTACCTAAAAAAAGGCGAAACAGCAAAGCTAGAAGATAAGCAAAAAGAAGCAAGAGAACAAATTGAAAGATATTCTGAATTTGATGATATAAAAGATATTGAAGGGCTAAGAAAATACACAATAGTTGTTGCTGGAAATGAACTTTATGTGGAAGAAATTTAGTACAATATAAAAAGTAAAAAAGAAAGGCAGGGAAAATAAATGAGATTGAAAATGCCATATGGAATAAGTAATTACGAGGAACTGATAACGGAAGATTATTATTATGTTGATAAAACGATGTATATAGAAAAATTAGAAAACTTACCAGAAAAAAGAATAATGTTTTTGCGACCAAGAAAATTTGGAAAAACATTGTTTACAAGTGTAATAGAAAATTACTATGATAAATTAAAAGCAAACAAATTTGAAACTTTATATGGAAATACATATATTGGAAAAAATCCAACAAAGCTAAAAAACAGTTATTGTATATTAAGATTTAACTTTTCGGGAATAGACACGAGCACAGAAGAGGCTACAATAAAAGGCTTTAAAAATGAAGTAGTATCATCAATAGAAGTATTTAAACATAGATATAATATAGATTCCTATGTAAATCAAGAAGATGATGCAGAAAACGTTTTGAATAATTTATTTAAGGCTTTTTATGTTCAAAAATCACAAGAAAAAATCTATGTAATAATAGATGAATACGACCATTTTGCAAATGAACTATTAGGATTTAATCCTGAGCAATTTAGAGTACTTGTCTCAAAAAATGGAAAAGTAAGAAAATGGTATGAAATTCTAAAGAAAGGTACAGAAACAGTAGTAGATAGAATATTTATAACAGGGGTAGCACCAATAACATTAGATAGTTTAACAAGCGGATTTAACATAGGAACTGATATAACCCAAGATGAAAGATTTAATGATATGATGGGATTTACCCAAAACGAATTAATAGCGATTTTAAACAGCCAAAATATATCTAAAGAAGAACAAGAAAAAATATTACCAATAATGAAAGAAAACTATGATGGATATAAATTTTGTTTGGAAGCAAAAAATCAAATATACAATTCAAATATGTGTTTATACTTTTTATCCAGATATATCGGACTAGGAAAAATTCCAGATGACCTGATAGATATGAATATAGCAAGTGATTACAGCAAAATAGGTAAAATGCTAAACTTATGCCAAGGGGAAAATAAGCTAGAAATATTAAGAAAAACAGTTCAAGGAGAACCAATAGTTACCGAAATTGTAGAAAAATTTAACCCAGCAATAGAATTTGATGAAACAGATATGATATCAATGTTGTACTATTTAGGTTATTTAACAATATCTGGAGAAGACCTAGGAATGCCAGAGCTTACAATACCAAATAAGGTAATGAAAGAAATATATGCAGATTATTTTATGAAATTAATGAACCAAGAGGCTGACTTTAAAATAGATAGCACATTAAATCAAGAAATATTAAGAGAAATAGCAAGAGAAGGTAAAATAGACAAAATGGTGAAAACACTAAGAATATATTTAAATAATTTATCAAATAGAGATTTAATAAAATTTGATGAAAAATATATAAAATTAATATTTTACTGTATATCAATGACAATGCCAATATATTCTGTAAAATCAGAAATGGAAGTAAACAGAAATTATCCAGACATTTTGCTTGTACCAAGAGATAGAACAAAAGGCTATAAAGCAATAATGGTAGAATTTAAGTACTTAAAAAAAGGCGAAACAGCAAAGCTAGAAGATAAGCAAAAAGAGGCAAGAGAGCAAATTGAAAGATATTCTGAATTTGATGATATAAAAGATATTGAGGGATTAAGAAAATACACAATAGTTGTTGCTGGAAATGAACTTTATGTGGAAGAAATTTAGGTAAAAAAAATAATAAAATAAACAACAAAAAATACATATATTTGTGTTCTGAGAAAAAAGAAAATAGTAAAAAACATGGCTATTTTCTTTTCCTTTTTTATTATTGGCGGCGCCATATTGGGGACGGGGAAAAAGTCCGTCCCCAATATAGCAATGTAATATAAATAAAATAAAAATGTAACAAAAATGTAATGTAAAATCATTGTAAAATAATTGCAAAAGAAAATACAGTATGATACAATAAAAACATAAAAAGATTAGCCCAAAATTAATATGAACATTGAAAATGGAATAAAGTTGCTACTTGATGTATAAAAATAGCTAAAAAAGCAAAAAATAGAAATGTTGTATATAAATGAAAGGCTAATTTATATAAAAAAAGTTAAAAAATAGGAGGAAAAAAGATGTTAAACAAAGCATTAAAAAGAAACAAAGGTATAACATTAATTGCTCTTGTAGTTACAATAATTGTCCTTTTAATATTAGCAGGAATAAGCATAAATGCATTAGTGGGACAAAATGGGATATTAAATAGAGCAGTAGAAGCAAAAGAATCAACAGGTATAGCACAAACAGAAGAAGCAATAAAAGTAGCAATAATGGAAGCAGCAACAAAAGGACTAGGAACAATAACAGATGCAAATTTAAAAGAAGCATTAAATAGTGCCGGAATATCAAACGATAAAATAAGTGGAGATGAAACAAATGGTTGGACAGTAAAAACAGATGGAAAAGATTACAAAATAAGTTCAACAGGAAAAATGGAAGGTTCTACATCTGGTGGAGATCAAAAAACTTTACCATCAGTTGCAGGTTCAACAATACCATATTATCCAAATAGCACTTTTTCATATAAAGAGGGAGATTTGGAATCTGGATTGGTAATAGAGGATTCAAGTCATAATGAGTATGTTTGGGTAGAAGTGCCAAAAACGATATATGATGATGAAACATATAATGGAAGTAATGCGAACAAGCCAAGTGGAAATACAGATTATGGAAATATAGAAAAATGTTTAAAGGAATATACAAAAGATTATAAATATTCAAACTATAGTGATACAAACTCAAGTTTTACAACACTATATGAAAATATGTTAGAAAGTGTGTATGAAAACGGAGGATTTTGGATAGGAAGATATGAGGCTGGACTTGAAGAGGGAAAAGCTCTTAGAATACAATATGTAGAATTATCCGAAAGTGATAAAGCTGTAATAAAGCCAAATATGATTCCATATAATTATGTAACAAGAGATGAAGCACAAACATTAGCAACAAGAATGAATTATGAAGATTGCACAAGTAGTTTAATTTTTGGAGTGCAATGGGATTTAGTGTTAAAATATATTGAAACAAAAAATGCAACAACAAAAGCTAATTTAACTAGCGATAGTACAACAATTGGAAATTATTACAATTCAGAATTAACTTTAAAAAGAGGAAAATTTACTCAATATGGAGCATTATCAAATTGGTACGATTTTAATAGTGAAGAAAAAACAAGCTTAGTAACTGGAAACAAAAAAATAGCACAAAGTGATTATTCAAATGGAATATTATTAACAACAGGGGCAACAGAAAACACAAATTTACAAAATATATATGATGTAGCAGGAAATGTATGGGAATGGACATTAGAGCTTAACAGTGCCTACTTTTCGTGTGTTCACGCGGGAGGATATTTCTGCAACCTCGGTGGTTCGAGCGCTCCAGCCAGTTATCGCAGCTCGGGCACCAACAGCGTTTCGAACGGCACCATCGGTTTTCGTGTCGGACTTTGGAAGTAGCACTAAGTCCTGCTAGCGAGAAAAAGAACAATAGAATAATAGATATGAAGAACAAAATTAGAATAGGTAGGGGGGAGAATAGTCACATTATTCTTTTTCGAGGAGTTTTCGACTCCCTACCGGGTGAGCCATATCGGGTTCGCCTTATTTTTTTACGTAAATATATTAAATTCAAAAAATAAGTCTATTGCTCAATTCTATTTAAGAACATTAGATGAAAAAATAATAAAAATTGTTGGATATGATGGCATAGCAGACTTTTGCTATAGAAATTTATACATAGGAAAAAATATATTTATATATGGAGTTTTGACTATATTTGGAGTTGAGGTAAAAAATGTTATAATTTTATTCTGAATATTTTTGCATATATAGGTTTACAATAGATATGACACACCTAAATTTAAAAAAGTATTGAAAGAGAGTTCCAAAAATGATATTGTTTA
>CAKPDO010000053.1 GCA_934148985.1 uncultured Clostridia bacterium | reverse complement strand
ATTGCAAAACCAATACCTTCAACACCTGTACTTGCAACTTTTAAAGTATTTATACCAATAACTTGACCTTGACTATTTACTAAAGCACCACCACTATTACCTGAGTTGATAGCAGCATCTGTTTGAATACATGTGTAAGTTGTTGTACCTTCACTATCTTGAACTTTTCTATTTAATGCACTAACAACACCACAAGTAATTGACGTTCCTAAATCTAATGGATTTCCTACGGCCATTGCAAATTCTCCTACTTTTACAGTATCAGAATCAGCAAATTCGGCTGGAGTTAAACCAGTTTTTTCAATTTTTAAAACAGCTAAATCTGTTTGAGAATCTTTACCAATTATTTTTGCATCATATTGTGTATCTTCACCATATAAAGAAACTTTTACAGAAGTTGCTTCAGATATATCGTAATAAGTAGATGCAGAAGACGAATCTACAACATGGTTATTTGTGACTATATAGCCATCTTCACTAATTATTATTCCAGAACCAGATGCTGTTGCTTCAGATGTAGTCGAACTTCCTTTTCCTTGACCAAAGAAACCGTAAAGTGGTGATGAACTTGTTACATTATAGGTAATTGAAATTCCTACAATTGATGGAAGAATTTTATTTGCAGCATAAACAGCCGTGTCTGAATATTTTGTAAGAGATACTAAATCTGTATTTATTGTACCTGTATTTAGGCTTGTATTTGTTGATGTTGAAACGGAATTGTTTGTATTTGAAAACAATTTTTGTTTTATTTCTGGAACTCCAAAACAAGTTCCTAAAACCAAGCTACATCCTAATATTCCACTAATAAAAGGAATACCTATAGTTTTTCCAAAAGAACCTTTTTGATAAGAACCTGGATTACTAATAACATTTTTAAATTCATTATCGTTCATGATAATAACCTCCTGTTTTTTGTATTATTATAATTTGATTTTTTATAATAATACAATATATTTGTGAATATTTTGTGAAAAATAATGCAAAAAAGTGTGATTTCATTATTTGAAAATGATAACATATAATTATGAATTAATTATAAAGTTACAATTTATAGCAAAATAATACAAAAGGCAAGCAATAAAATGTTGTTATTACTTGCTACTTGTTTTTTCAAACTTTTAATCAAAATCTTATAAATTTTCTATTTCTTCAATACTCAATCCAGTTAATTTTTTTATTGCACTATTGTCATAGCCTTGTGATTTCATTTCTTTGGCAATTTCGATTTTAGCAGCAGTAAGGCCCTGTTTTTTGCCATCTTCCAGTCCTTGATCATATCCAGCAGCTTCAATAGCTTTTTGATCCATAATATATTTTTCTCTTAACTCGGCTAAACGCCTTTCATGTTCATTTTGACTAAGCTCATCTAAAACTTTTTTTGCTTTTCTAATTTCCTCGTTCCCCATATCTATCACCTTTGGATTATTAATAAATTTCACCCAACTTGCTAAAGCAGTATCATTTTTGTACTTTTCGAATTTGGATAACTCTATTATAATAACCTCAATAGCATCTGTCAAGATGATATTTGAGTATTTTTCCTCACGGAAATTCCATTTTGATGAGTATTTTTTTACATTTTTTAAAGAATCAAGTTCGTAATCAGAAACTAAAATAGCTATACTTTTTTCGGCAGTAGAATAATCTTTGCCAGATTTAATGCTTTGAATATACATTTTACTACAATAAAATAAAATTCTTTTTTCAATATTTTTTTTATTAACAACTTGCATTTCAATATCACAATTAATGTGGCCATCAATTTTTGCTTTAACATCTAAAATGCCAACTTTATCATCTAATATATCATTAGGTAATGTAGCATCACTTTCTAAAGCAACATCTGTAATATTTTGATTTAAGGTAGCACTAAGAAAATCTTTTGTAATCGATTCATTACCTCGGCGTCCAAAAATACGTTTAAATACATAGTCATTTTTTGGATTTAATGATTCGTTTTTTTGTTCTTTTTCTATATTAATTCACTTCTTTCTTTTAAAATTTAAAAATTTGATAGTATTAAGAATACTAAAAATTTTGATTTAATTGAGTTTGAAAAAACTTATAAAATTATTATAAATGGCAAAACTAGTAATGTCAAGGAAAATCGTTTGACAGAAATCGACAAAGTGGAAAGTAGGCCTAACTCCCTCACCCCTCGAATTTTGTCGAATTTTGCGATGAAAAGTTCCAACAAAATTTGTCGAATTTATTGACAAAAAGGGAAAATGGAATTATACTCTAAATTGTTAATTATATAATTTCAATTTGCAATATTTTTAATGGATGCATACATAAAAAACATTGCACAATCAAAAGAGTTATAACTCAAAAAAATTTTTATTCAATATTTAAATAAAAATGAAAAAATCAAAAACAAATAAAAAAATAGTAAAGGAGGAGTAATTGAAAAATTTTTATAAATGTACGAATGACACGAACTAACTATTAAGATTAAATTAAAAACTATATTATGTAGTAAAAGGAGGAGCATATAAATAATTCATCAATTAACTTTACAAAAATATTTTTAGAAATACTACAAAATAATGATAAACAAAAGATGATAAGTAATTTATTAAATGAAACAATAGGACTTAAAATAAAAGAAATAAGTTTTGAAACAATAGAAAAATATCAAGGAATATTAGAATATGACTTCTATTTGATAAACTTAAAAGTAATAACAGAAGATGAAAAAAAACAGTCAATATTTATAAAAAGCATAAAACAAGGAAAGATAAAAGAATCATTATTTTGTATATGTGACTTAGCGTATGAAAAATATTATAAAAATAATTCAAAGAAACTAGAGAAAATATCAATATTAGAAACTAATGAAAACAAAAAAGATATACACAAGGTTTCTGTAAAGTTATTTGGCGATAACTTAAAACGTGTTAAAACCGATATGGAAATTTATTTCATAGAAATGTCTAAATTTTTAGAAAACAAAAATATAAAGGAAAGGATAGGAAATATTGAAATAAACCCAAAAGACATGATAATAATCGGAGTAAATAACGAGTCTTGATTTATTGTTAAAAATCTATTATAATAAAATAGAAAAAACAATAAAGGAGTGAAAAAATATGAAATATATATATGAGCCACAAGGTGTATGCTCTATGCAAATGATATTTGATATAGAGGGTAACATCGTAAAAGATTTACAAATAATTGGAGGATGCCCTGGAAACACAGTCGGAGTATCAGCTTTAATAAAAGGAAAAAAAGTTGATGAAATAATTGAACTATTAAAGGGAATACAATGCGGAATGAAAGGAACATCTTGCCCAGACCAAATAGCAATAGCTTTACAGGAATACAAGAAAAAATATGGAATTTAAGAAAAAGTAAATTAAGTGTTAAAAATAAAAAAGGTGGCAACTGAAAAAAATTGCCATCTTTTTTTAAGTTTCATCAGGTTCAATTCCCAAATAAGGTAAAACCTCCGAAAGAATTTTAGAAACAACAGGAGCCGCAGTTTGTCCACCTTGGTGACTACCACCTTTAGGATCGTAAAGGGTAACTAATATTGCTAGTTTGGCATCCTCGACGGGAGAGATTGCAGCAAAAGAAGTTGTGTAACCAGAAGATGTATCTCCAGATATAGGTTCAGAAGTACCAGATTTACCACCAATAGAATAGCCTTTAACTTGAGCGTTTTTTCCTGTTCCGTCTGTTACAACAGACTTCATCATAGATTTTACTTGATTTGCAGTTTGTACAGACAAAACTTGTCTAATTTTTGTAGCTTCAAAGTTTGTAACTTCACCGGTATCAGTATTTGTCATAGACTTTACAATTTTAGGTTGTAAAAGGTTTCCATTATTTGCAATAGCAGAAATTGCAGTAATCATTTGAAGTGGAGTAATTGTGAATCTTTGCCCAAAAGACATTGTTGCAAGTTCAACAATTCCTACTTTATCTAAATCGTGAAATTTGCTTGCAGATTCGCCAGGTAAACCTGAATTTGTTTTGTCAAAAAGCCCGAAAGCTTTAAAATACTTATAAAGAGTAGTTGCTCCTATTCTCCTACCAAGTTGTATAAAAGATGGGTTACAAGAATGCATTAAAGCTTGCCTTAAAGATTGACCATTATGTTTGCTATAATATGGAGCTTGATAGTACCAACATTGAATTGGTTTATCGGCAACTTGCTCTACACCATTACAGAAAAAATCGTTTTCAATATCTGTTTGTGTGATGTTTTCTTCAAGAGCAACAGAAGCCGTAATTAGCTTAAATACAGAGCCTGGTTCATATGTTTCGAAAACAGAACGAACATTCCACATATTGTAAATTCGATTGTTTTTTTCTTCGGCAGACAAAGAATCCCAGTTATCAGTATAATAAGATGTAGGAGTAAAAGGGCTATTTAAGTCATAATTAGGATATGATGCCATTGCTAAAATATTTCCTGTTTTAGGGTCCATAATTATGCAATTTCCACCTTTTGCGCAGGCATTTTCTTCAACCGCATCTTTTAGATGTTTTTCAACAATACTTTGAATTTTTACATCTAAAGTAAGTGTAAGGTTATAACCATTTTTTGCAGGGATAAAAGATTCTTGCGAATTTGGAATTTCGCTTTGTGATGCATCTTTTGACATTACAATTTCACCAGATGTACCAGTTAGAATAGAATTGTAAGAATATTCTATTCCTGATAGCCCTTGATTATCTGTACCACAAGCACCTATTACTTGAGATGCTAAAGTTGAATAAGGGTAATATCTTTTAGAATCTTCATCAATGTTTATTCCAGCTGAAATTTTATTTTCCTTTATCCAATCTTTTAATTTATTTACCTTGTCTTCTTCTTCTTTTTTTGCAATTGTTACAGAAGATTTTGCATTATTTAATTTTTCTAAAACTTCATCATAATTTAACTCGAAAATTTCAGCAAGTTTTTTAGAAAGCTCTTGTTTTAATTCATTTTCATCTGTATATTTTTTGCTTTTTAATTTTGTTGGATTTACAGATACTGTATCTACGGTTTCGCTAATTGCAAGAGAAGCACCTGTCGAATCATATATGTTTCCTCTTTTGCTACTAATAGTTTCACTAGTTGTTTGTTGATTGCTAGCCAATGTTGACAGATGTTGTCCATCTATTATTTGAAGGTAAAATAATCTAATTATAAGAAGAATTAATAATGTAATTGCTGTTACCATTGAAATTTTTAATTTTTTAGATGAAATTACATTTTCAATATTTAAATTATTTTTTAGTCTTGCAATTTTATCATCTGTTTTAGATTTTATTATTTTATTTTTAACTTTTTTAGCAAGTTTTTTATTTTTTTTGTTCATATTTAATCACCATTCTTTTCAGTTTAAAATGTAAAATTTTCACATTTATTTTATAGTAAAAAATAATAAAAATCAATAAATTTATAAAAAAAGGAGGAGAAATATTTGTTATCTAAAATAAAAAGTATGTCATTAGAGGGATTAAATGGCTATTTAGTAGAAATTCAAACCGATGTGTCAGGAGGGCTTCCAAATTTTGAAGTTGTTGGACTTCCAGATGTAAGGGTAAAAGAAGCAAAAGAAAGAGTTAAAACAGCGATAAAAAATTCAGGAATAGAGTTTCCAAGTAGAAAGATTATTGTAAATTTAGCTCCAGCAGACATAAGAAAAGAGGGGACTTTTTTTGATTTATCAATTGCGATAGGAATTCTAATTGCGATTGGTGAAATATCAAAAATTAAAATAGAAAACTTTGAAAGTACAATATTTTTAGGAGAACTTTCTTTAGATGGGAATGTAAATAGAGTAAATGGAGTTTTACCAATGTGTATAGAAGCTTTGGAGCTTGGAATAAAAAGAGTTATACTTCCAAAAGAAAATGCAATAGAAGCATCTATTATAAAAGGCCTAGAGATTGTTCCTGTAGATGATTTAACTGGTACTATTGAATATATTACTGGAAATTTAAAAATTCCAAATTATGTATCAAAAGAAAATATAAATTTAAAAAATATACAAAACTATGAGTTCGATTTTTCAGATGTTAAGGGGCAAGAAAATGCCAAAAGAGCTTTAGAAATTGCAGCTACACGGTTCACACAATTGTCTACTTTGTCGGGGCTCCTGGTTCAGGCAAAAGCTTGCTGTCAGAAAGAATTGTGACAATTTTACCAGATTTAACATTCGAAGAAGCTTTGGAAATAACGAAAATTCATAGTATTACAGGAGAAATTGGAATAAAATCTGGTTTAATTACAAGGCGACCTTTTAGAATGCCACATCATACAAGCACACAAGTTTCAATAATAGGGGGAGGAAGAAACCCTAAACCACGGGGAAATCAGTTTAGCACATTTTGGAGTATTATTTTTAGATGAATTACCAGAATTTAAAAAAAATACTTTAGAAGTTTTAAGAGCACCATTAGAAAATAAATATGTAACAATAAGTAGAGCAAATATTGCAGTTACATATCCAGCGAATTTTATTTTAATTGCAAGTATGAATCCATGTCCTTGTGGCTATTATGGTACAGATGACAATAAATGTCATTGTTCAGAAAGTGCTATTTCAAATTATATGGCGAAATTAAGTGGTCCACTTTTAGATAGGATAGATTTGCATATAGAAGTAAAACCTGTTGAGTATGAAAAAATTAGTTCAGAAGAAAAAGGAGAAATATCAAAAGAAATCAAAAAAAGAGTAGATAAAGCAAGAAAAATACAGCTAGAAAGATATAAAGACTTAAATATTTATTCAAATGGAGAATTAACACCAAAATTAATTGAAAAATATTGTAAAATAGATGAAGAATCAAAGGAATTACTAAAAAAGGCATTTGAAAAATTGGGATTAAGTGGCAGAGCTTATAGCAGAATTTTAAAAGTTGCAAGAACAATTGCAGATTTAGATGGGAAAGAAGAAATTAAGAAAAATCACATAGCAGAAGCTATTCAATATAGAAGTTTAGATAGAAAATATTGGAGGAAAGTTTGAAAAATAATTGTAAAATATTTTTAATCAAATTTTGTGCTTTGAAAGAAAGGAATGCAGATAAAATTGAAAATAATAGAATTTGAAGATAAATTATATCCAGAAAATTTAAGAAAAATAGATAATCCACCAAAGAAAATATATGCAAATGGGAATATAGAAATCTTAAATTCAAATTGTATTTCAATTATTGGCTCAAGAAAGAATACAAAATATGGAGAAAAATGGTGTGAGAAATTTGTAAAAGAATTTGTAAAATATGACCTGAAAATAGTAAGTGGAATGGCATTAGGAATCGACAAAATTGCACATTCATCAGCAATAAAATATGGAGGAAAAACAATCGCTGTTTTACCATCAGGTTTAGAAAAAGTTTATCCAATGGAAAATTTGAATTTATATAATCAGATAATTTTAAATGGAGGATGTGTTATTTCGGAATATGAACCAGAGGTAGAAGCTATATCCAAAAGATTTTTGGAAAGAAATAGGATTGTGAGTGGACTATCTATAGCAACTGTCGTAGTTGAAGCAGCATATAGAAGTGGGACAAGCGTCACAGCTAAAATGGCTCAAAGACAAGGACGAGATGTATTTTGCATTCCTGGGAGTTTAGACAATCCTAAAAGTATAGGAACCAATAATTTGATAAAGGAATTTGCAAAAATTGCAATATCTCCAGAAGATATCATAAATAATTATAATTTTTTGCATAAAAAGGAAGTCACTCAAAATATATTAAATGTAGAAGAAGTGCCAAAAGAATATAGAGAAATTTATAGTTTAATAACAGAAGTTCCAATAAATATTAACGAAATTACTAAAAAATGTCATTTGGAACTAAAAGAAGTATCGTCAAGGCTAACAATGTTAGAATTAGATGAAAAAATAGTGAAATTACCGGGAAATATGTATATAAGGGGGGGATTTTAATTAATAAAAAAGAATTAGGAAATATTGGGGAAAAAATAAGTTCTGATTATTTAGAAAAAAGTGGATATGAAATATTAGAGAGAAACTATAGATGCATGCAGGGCGAAATTGATATTATTGCAAAAGAAAAACAAGAAATTGTTTTTGTAGAAGTAAAAACAAGAAGTAATTTGTGCTTTGGAAAGCCAAGAGAGGCAGTAGATGAGGGTAAACAAAATCATATTTATAAAACAGCTAAGTATTATTTATATAAACATAAGTTAGAAAACAGCTATGTTAGATTTGATGTTATTGAAATTTATTTAAAAATAGATAAATATAAATTAAACCATATAAAAAATGTTGACATAAATTATTGATTTAATAGCAAAAATATAGTAAAATATCTAACAGAGGTAAGAAAATG
>CAKPDO010000052.1 GCA_934148985.1 uncultured Clostridia bacterium | reverse complement strand
GGTAACATTCCTGTTATTATATCCCCTAATACAGAATTATATAAGCTTTCTCTTTCTTTTTGACTTCTTTTTTTGAAATTTTCAAATTCTGCTAGGACTCTTTTATATCTATCATTTAATTCATCATATTCTTCATTTGAATGTAATACTTTTTCCTGATTTTCTTTTATTTCTACATTCTCTACTTCTTCAGTAGTATCTTTTTCTGCCATTTCTTTCCCTTCTTTCTTTTTTAGTGTTATTTTAGCACTCAAAAACGAAGTTTGCTAAATTTCTTATATATAATATACTTTTTTTTAGCAGTTGTCAAGTGTTTTTGCTAATTTTTATTAAGAAAAAAATCTTGCCTAATGCAAGACTTTATTTCCCATCTTCCCCATTCAACTTCTTACTAATATACTTCATAACTGAAATAACTTTAGAATAATCCATTCTCTTAGGTCCAATAATACCGATAGTGCCCATATCTTTATTACCAATTTTATGTTTAAAAGTGACAACGCTAAAATCCTTTAATTCCTCTTTTTCATCTTCTCCCCCAATATAAACATTTATATCTTCGGCAAAACCAGAATTTAGCATATCAGCAATAAGTTCTTTTTCATCCAAAATATTCATAAAATTCTTAGCAACCTGAAGCGAATTGAACTCTGGCAAGTCCAATTCCTTTCTAGCACCTTGAAGATGAATTTCTGTTTCTTCAAATAAAACCTTTTTAATTTGAGTAATTATCGGCTTAATTACACCAATCATACCTTTCATTTCTTTATATAAATAATCTTCTAAAGGTTGATTTATAGTTTCAATTGGTTTTCCTCTAAGTTTATTATTAAACATATAATTTATTGTTTCGACCTGTTTTTCAGTTATATCTTCATCAAACTTTATAATAGTTTCTTTTACCATTCCACTATCAGTCATAATAACTGCCAAAATCATTCTAGAACCTAATAAAACAAATTTTATTTCTCTTATTACCTGTTCATCGTTTTTAGGACCTATTGTGACTGTTGTATAGTGTGTAATTTCGGAAATAGTATTAGCTGTTATTTTAGTTAAATCTTCAATTTCATTCACTTTAGTTTCTAATTTATCACTTATATATTTAACTTCTTCTAGGCTGATATTATCATCTTTAAGAAGCTCATCAACATAATATCTATATCCTTTAGCTGATGGTATTCTTCCACTAGATGTATGCATTTTATCAAGTAAACCTTTTTTCTCAAGGTCTGCCATCTCGTTTCTAATTGTTGCACTACTACATTCTAGTCCGTATTTACTTATTAATGCATTTGAGCTTACAGGTTCGGCGGTATTTATGTATTCTTCAACTATTGCCTGTAAAACCTTTTTCTTTCTATCATCTAGCATTTTTATTACCTCTTTTCTACTTTATTTCTCTAACTTTTATGTTTTTAATTATAATATTTGAAAAATCATCATCATCTTCTTCATATTGTAATTTGTTTATTTTTCTGCCTTTTTCTTCTTTTATTTCTAAAGATGATGCATCTATTAAAATTTTAGTAGATAAATTCATTCCTAATGGCAATGTCATATTTTTATTATCGAAAAATATAATATTCGTAAATGCAATATAATTTGTATCTTTAGGTAATTTTATCTTATACAAATACAATTCATTAACATTTTTTTCATCTTTTAAGAAATTATTTATCTCTGTTTCTGGGTCAAGAGATACATCTAAAAATGTATCAAACTCTAGTTTATCATAGCTTGCCTTATATACATACATGTCTTCTTTTAACTCATTTTTCCTTATTGCACTCTTTAGGTCTTCTATAACATGCTCTAGATTTTTCTTTAATTCTATTCCCTTTGTTTCTTTCTTTATTTCTAATATCGAAATCCTATCACGAGGTTGCTCTCTATGTGTTTTATTTCCTATTGTTCTTTCTTTATTATTTGTATGTCTTATTCTCCCAAAAATATTGAAAATATCACCATCATCATCTTCTTGGTCTTCACCTTTTGCTCTTGCAAGTTTTATTCTTTTTAGCTTTTCAGATATTTCTTTATTTTCTGCCACTTTCAAATTTATTCTATTTAAAAGTGGCAATATATCTGTAGTTGCAATATATATACTATCTAGTTCTGAATCTGTTAATTTGTTTCTTTGTATTTTATCTGCTTCGATTCCAAAACTTTCAAAATCATCCTCATAATTAAATACTTTTTCTAGTTTGGTAACATTAAATTCTTCTTCCTCACCCTCGTCAAGTGATGCAACAGCATCCTTATTAGAATATTTCCAAAATTCGAATATGCTTTTTTTGTGTTTATTTATTTCTTCTATATAATGTGTTGCATTTTCTATTTTTTTCTTTAAATTCTTATTTTTTAACTTTAATGCATTTATGTCCATAACTATATTATTAGCTTCATCTTCTTTTTGTTCTAATTCCTTAAAACTCTGTTCAAGCTCATATAATGTATAGTTTTTTTGTTCCATCTTAAATGGTTCATTTTTATGTTTTACCTTTTTGCTTGTTTCTTCATCTTGTTTTTCTACAGGCTTATTTTTAACTACTGTTGCCGTCTTTTTTCCAAATTTAAAGAAATATTTTACTTTTCCAAAAAATGTTTTTTTGCACTCCAAGAATGTAGTTATTTGTTTTTCTTTTGCCATATATTCGTCTTCTAGTGCTTTCGATTCTTTTTTTAAAGTATCTATTTTTTCTCTAAGTTCTTCTAAGTCTTCTGTAGTCTTATTTTTAAGACTTATAGATTTTAAGTATTGTTGCATTATAAATTCTGGCAATACTCTATATTTTATATTTGAATTATCTAAATAAAATTCTAAGCTTCCATTTTCATCAATGTTTGTTGTAAATTTATAGTATCTAGGTAAATCTGTTTGTAAAATAAATAGTGCTTTTACTAGTTTATAAAATTTTGATGCTTCTTTTTCATCATCTAAATTTACTTTATATAATGTTTTTATTTTATCAAAAATTTCGGTTTCTCCAATAATATTAAGACTTACTTCACCTTTTTTATTCCATACTTCATATATTGTTGGGTAGTCCTTAGTAAATAGCCACAAATAATTTTCTAGGTCTTTTATTTCTTCCCTTTTTAGAAGTTTTTCTTCATAATCTACTAGGCTTATTGGGACAAATATTTTATCATTTTTCTTATTTTCTATTTTCTTTTTTAATAAATAGAAAAATGTAGAATAATCAGTGTCTTCTGTTGGAACAATCATAAAGTATTTATTAGATATTTCAGAATAATATATTTGCCATAAGTAATTTCCTGTAAATTTTACTTTAAAAGGAATTTCTTTCGCAAGCATTTTTTGTTCTTCTTCTACTTCTTCAATTTGAGGTATGCTGACTTTATTTAACATATTTAAAAATTCTGTATGATTTAGTAAATTTTCCTCGCTTTTAGAATCCAAATAGAAACAAAGTGGCATTGCTTTTTCATATTTTTCTTTGATAGAATCTATTCTATTTGTTGGAGAAAGCAATATTTCAATGTCACTTATATTTACAAATCTATATTGCTTGTACTTTTTTTCATCATATCCTCTTAAAGTTCTAAAATTTATTTCTGTATATTCTTTTAATGTTTTCGGTATTTTGTCTAAATCTAACCCAATATACTCTAATTTTTCTTTTAATTTAGAATCAACTTCTGTCTTTTTCTTTCTAGGCAATTTACATACTTCCTCTCTTACAAGTCTTTTAGTTTTTCATTTTATTTTTTATATACTCAATTTCTTCTTCTGCATTTAATCTCATAAATAAAGGTTCTCCTTTTGAGATTACTTTTGTATCTTTAATTTTATCATAATTTTCAAGGCTTTCCCATGTTTTTAATTCTGGATTATTTATACCTAATTCATCAAATATCTTTTTAGAAGTAGATTCCATAAATGGACTTATTAATATTGCTATTCTTCTTAGATTTTCTATTAAATGATATATACATGCCTCTAATTTTTCTTTGTTTTCTTCTTTTGCAAGTACCCAAGGTGCCGTTTCATCTACATATTTATTAGTTCTAGATACTAGTGTCCAAATTTCTTGAAGTGAATTTGCTATTTCATAATTTTCAAATAATTTTTCAAATTTTTCTGTGACATTTTTTGAAAATTGTTCTAATTCTTCATCTACTTCATTTTTACATCCATTGTAAGCTGGAACATTTCCTTCAAAATATTTATTGCACATAGCAATTGTTCGATTTAGTAGATTTCCTAAATCGTTTGATAAATCAAAATTATATCTTTGGACAAATTCTTCTGGTGAAAATACTCCATCTGTTGATACTGGCATTTCTCTTAATAAAAAGTAACGTGTTGCATCTAGGCCATATCTTTCAGTTAACATTTCTGGATAAATTACATTTCCTTTTGATTTTGACATTTTTCCATCTTTCATCATTATCCAGTTATGCACAAATATTTGTTTTGGAAGTGGTAAATCTAGTGCCATTAAGAATATTGGCCAATATATTAAATGGAATCTTGCTATATCTTTTCCAACTATGTGTAAATTTGCTGGCCAGAATTTTTTGAATAATTCATCATTTTCTGATTCATATCCAAGTGCTGTTAAATAATTTGTTAATGCATCAAGCCACACATATATTACGTGTTTTGGGTCTTTTAATACTTTTACTCCCCAATCAAATGTAGTTCTTGTTACACACAAATCTTCTAGTCCTGGTTTTATAAAGTTATTTATCATTTCTGTTTTTCTGTAATCTGGCTTTATAAAATCTGGATGTTCTTCATAATATTTTAGTAATCTTGGTGCATATTTTTTCATGTTAAAGAAGTAACATTCTTCTTTCATTAATTTTACTTCTCTACCACAATCAGGACATTTTCCATCTACTAACTGTGTTTTTGTAAAATAACTTTCACATGGCACACAATACCATCCTTCATATTCTCCTTTATAGATGTCCCCTTGCTCCATTAATCTATCAAATATTTTTTGTACTACTTTTTCGTGTCTAGGTTCTGTAGTTCTTATAAAATCGTCATAATTTATATCCATTATTTTCCACAATTCTTTTGCTTTTTCTGCTGCCTCATCAACATATTCTTGTGGATTCATATTTTGTTTTTTTGCTACTTCTTCTATTTTTTGTCCATGTTCGTCTGTTCCTGTTAATAGGTATGTTTCATATCCTCTTAATTTTTTATATCTCTTTATTGTGTCAGCAAGCACTGTTGTGTATGCTGTACCTATATGAAATTTTCCGCTTGGGTAATATATAGGTGTTGTTAAATAAAATGTTTTACTCATTATTTGCCCCCTACCTTTCTTTCTCCTCAAATATTTTACATTATAATATAAAGTTGGTATTTTTTCAAGGCATTTTTGGCAAATATATACAATTTAATTGACAGTTAACATAAGTTGTGGTATAATTTTTTCTAATTGAATAGTATTTTTGCAGCAAATGCTTTCAGATTTTATAACAAATTAATTTCTGGAGGAGCTGCAAAAACCTCCAGACCTATAAAATGGAGGAAATATATATGGAAACTTCAATCGAATCTTCAATCGAAATCACCAAAGACAAAGCGATATATTGTGATGTATTATCGCCAGACGCCGTAAACATTTTTTTATTTATGTTTGCTCTGACAGCTGAAAAAAAGACCTTCAACTATATCAAAATGAACGAGGGTATGGTGAATTATCAAAAGAGTGATATCATCATTTCATTTGGCGTCAAAATAACTGGAGCAGGTATTTGTATAAAGAATCTATTATCATCATTAGATTTTGAAGACACTAAGAAGTTCATTGCTTCAATTTATTGTGTGATGATTATGTAAAATTCCAGTAAATTTATAAAAAAGCTAAAGCATAGAAGACTGAAAATCTTCTATGCTTTAGCTTTTTTTATAAATTTACAAGCAACCACGCTCATATCATCTTTAATCTTTCCAAAATTATTATCTACCGACTCATTTAAAATAATATCAGCAATCTTTTGTGGATTTGTAACCTCCATATCCTCTAAAAGATATTTTATCCATAATTCCTTGTTCTTATATTCAATATTAGAATCCAAAATTCCATCACTGCACATAACTATAATATCGCCATTTTCAATGTCTTTATCAAAAACATCCGTACTTGCTGACTTTACAATTCCAGCTGGCAATGTTAATGACTTTATTATTTGAATTTTTTTATTATTTTTTATATATGTAGGGCATGCTCCATTTTTTATAAATTCAATATTTCCTTTATATAAATCTGCTATTACAATGTCTAAAGTTGCAAAAACATCATCTGATACATTTAATAAATTAGAATTTATTAGGTCTACTGATGTATTTCTTTCAAACCCAGAATTTAGTAGTCTTTTAAGCATAGATGTAACAATTTGGCTACTTTTTTTAGCTTCTGGCCCTGAACCCATTCCATCACTAATGGCAATTAAATATTTTCCATCTTTTAGTTTAGTTTGAATTATGCTATCCCCTGAAACCGTCATTCCGTCCTTTATTGCTATAGAGTGACCTATATCTAATATGAATTTATCATCTGAAATCAGGTTATATTTAACTATATTTTCACTCTTTATTTCATTTTGTTCTTGAATTATTACTTTTTCCCCTAATATTTTACTTAGTACACTTTCTATTGTATTTTCAATTTCTTTATTTTCATTTTTTTCAATATATATATCAATTTTATATCTTTCTTTTTTATTTATAGTTAAATCTTGTACTAAAATTTCTTTTTGTTTTAATAATACTACTATTTGTTCTTTTTGCTCGCCATATGCATCGTTTTCTGCTAATTCATTTTCCATATTAACAGCTATTTCTGAGATTGCTTTTGATACACCGTTTAACTGTGTTTCAAAATTTCTTTTTTCTTCATTCAATCTCTCTGTCCATATAAAATTCATTTTGCTTATTCTAAATGCTGAATTTATTGCTTCCATCATTTTTTCTACATCACGAGTTTCTTTTTCATCATCTTGGTTAAATCCTACAACATAATTGTTATTTCTTGCAAGTATTCTAAGCAAGTCGCTTTCTCTTATAAATTGTTTTTCCATAAGTTCATTGAAAATGTCATCCACAATTTTACTATCAACATTTTCTATGGTTTCATATAATACATTGTTTTCCATATACTCTATGTTATTCAATAGTTCTGTTATAAATTTTTGCTTATTTTTTTCTTTTATATCTTCTTCTGTAACAGCTGTTGCTGCAACATTTTTGTAATTATCTGCCATTTCTTTTACAACTTTTGATACATTATTTAATTTATCAGCTGTTTCTTTGCTTTTATTTAACCCTCTATTTGTTCCAACAGGTAAAAGTTTTTCTGTATTTATTATATTTTCTATGTTTAAATTTATATTTTTGGGAACAGCTAAGAGTGCAATTCCTGCAATTAGTATTTCTTTAAATAAAATTAAATTTTGAACCATTCCATTTGCAACATATGAAAGCACTATATTTCCAAGTACAAACCCACAAATTACGCCTATCTTTCCAAATTTATTTAATATTCCTGCAATCATTCCAGATATTGCATATGCTGCAACTACAATTGGTTCATTATTTGCAATTATTCCCAGTGTTACTCCTATTGTTGCTCCTGCCGTCGTACCTGTTAATATACCATTTTTCCAACCTAAGACTAATACTATAAATATTGATAATACATTTCTTATGGAAAATCCAAGTACCTTCAAATCTCCTAAGCTACATAGTGCAATTGATAATAGCAAACTTGTCCCTAATACTTCTTCTATTGAGAATGCCATTTTTTCATTATAATTTGTTATTACCGTTAGTGAATTTGCAAATATTTTGTAAAATATAACTATAACCATCGACATTGATATTGCCATTAATAAGTCATATATTAAAAATTGTTTCATTAGTATTTTTACAATACTTACTATAAGACTTGAAAAAAATATTCTTTTTGATAGCATCACTTTTTCATTTCTGCTTATGTCATTATATTTGGGCTCTTTTATTAAAAAGCTTGCAAAGAATATTAACAGTGTAACAATTAATGTTATGCTTCCATTTATGCCTGTTGCTATTCCGTTTCCTACTAATGCTAATATTATTACTGCAATTATAGGTATTTCATTTGCAATGCTTGCACAAATTATTGCTAGGCTAAATGGCGATACATTATATCCCATGTTTACCATTGATACCATTAATGTTACTATATATAATATTATATATTTTTTTGATATTACATTGGCTAATATATTTTTTTTGCCGTTTTCTTCTTTCGTTTTTTCTGTTTCATTTATGTTTTGAAACACTTTTACCACCTCTTCTTTTTTTAATAACATTTTACTACTTGTCCTTTGCTTTTTTTGTCTTTTTTAGTATGCTAGTTAAAAAAAGTTTTCTACATATATTGCCTTTTTTATACTACCTTCCCTTTCTTCTTT
>CAKPDO010000051.1 GCA_934148985.1 uncultured Clostridia bacterium | reverse complement strand
GTCTTACAATAACCGTTAATGTAATACGAATTTCTAGTTATATTTTTCTAAATAGAATTTACTTTTTCATTTCACTTAAGGTTTATTATCAACAATTGTTGGGAGTCAGATTTGCATTTTAAGGTATTTTGTGTTATAATTTGGAACATATTAAAAGAGATAATAATAAAGGGAGAAAAATAATGTTTACAGATTATACAAAAATAATAATAAAAGCCGGAAACGGAGGAAATGGAGCAATATCATTTAGAAGAGAAAAATATGTAGCAGCAGGCGGCCCAGACGGTGGAGATGGTGGCAAAGGTGGAGATGTATATTTTAAGGTAGATAAAGACAAAAATACTTTAATAGACTTTAGATATAACAAAAAATATAAAGCCACAAATGGAGAAAATGGAAGTGGCGCCAAATGTACTGGAAAATCTGGAGAAGACATATATATAGGAGTTCCAATAGGAACTATAATAAAAGATAGCCAGACTGGAAAAGTAATAGCAGATTTATCAGATGAAAATCAAGTAGAATGTGTTTTAAAAGGAGGCAGAGGAGGTAGAGGAAACCAACACTTTGCAACACCAACAAGACAAGTTCCAAGATTTGCAGAAGATGGTGAACCAGGAGAAGAAAAAGAGATAATATTAGAGTTAAAATTATTAGCAGATGTAGGATTACTTGGATTTCCAAATGTAGGAAAATCTACATTTTTAAGTACAGTAACAGATGCAAGACCAAAAATTGCAAACTATCAATTTACAACATTAGAGCCAAATCTTGGAGTAGTAAAAGCAAAAGATGGCTCAAGTTTTGTAATAGCAGATATTCCAGGAATAATAGAGGGAGCAAGTGCCGGAGTAGGACTTGGACTAAAATTTTTACGACATATAGAAAGAACAAGACTTCTTTTACATGTAATTGATATATCAGGAATGGATGGAAGAAATCCAAAAGATGATTTTAGAATTATAAATGAAGAATTAAGAAAATATAGTGAAAAACTAGCTACAAGAAAACAGATAATAGTTGCAAGCAAGGCAGATGTTGCAAATGATGAACTATATCAGGAGTTAAAAGAATTAGCTAAAGAGAAAAATATAGAAATTTTCAAAATTTCAAGTAGCACAGGAGAGGGAGTTAAGGAGCTTTTAGACTTTGTATCAAAGACTTTAAAAACATTACCAAAAGAAGAACTATATGAAGAAGAAGAAAAAATGATATACACATTAGAGGACAATAAAAACGAATTTACAGTTACTCGCAATCAAAACAAATTTGAAGTTAAAGGCGAAGCTGTTGAGAGATTGATTAGGAGAATAAATATAGATGACAATGAATCAATGTATTATTTACACAAGAATCTTGTTAATCTTGGCGTTGAAGCAGAACTAAAAAAACAAGGAATTAAAGAGGGAGACATTGTTAAAATTTCGAATTATGAACTTGAATGGTATGAATAAAAGGAGCTAAATAAACATGTTACCAATGGAAATAGAAAGAAAATTTACTATAAAATATTTGCCTCAAGATATAGAAAAAATTATCGAGATAGCTCAAAAGCATATATATAGGGACATGGCATGTAGTATTAGAGTAAGAAAAAGTGTAAATTTGTTTACAGGAGAAAAAATTTTCACACATACGATAAAAGCAAAAGGTGATAAAAAAGAAAAATATTCAATTATTGAAATAGAAAAAAATATTACAGAAGATGAATATAACAAATCTAAATTACTTAGAGGAAGTAGAGCTATAAAAAAATATAGATGTGTAATTCCAATACAAGATGGCTTAAAAGCTGAGGTGGATATCTTTGAAGGATGGATGAAAGGCCTAATTGTTGCAGAAGTTGAATTTAAAAGCGTAGAGCAAGCTGAAAATTTTAAATTACCAACTTGGTTTGGAAATAGTATAGACCATAAAGAATTTTCAAATAGAGTATTATCAACAAAAAGCAGATATGAAATTATGAAAATGATAGGCAGAGGACAGCTAGAAACTAATAAAAAAATTTTGAATTATTTGCAAAAAGGAATTTTAAGAAAAAAATTAAATAAAAGATAGGGATATGTCCTATCTTTTATTTAATTTTGAAAGAGCAACATAATATCTAATATCAAAATAAGTAATTTTTTCAGGCAAAGCTTCTTTAAGTGGCTTTAATTTTTCAACCCCGAGTTCATTAATTACTTTTTCAATTTGCTCTTTATATTGTACTTGAACATATTTTTCTAAGTCTATATTCAGCCCTTTTTCTAAACAGTCAATTAAATGTCCCTCGATTGTAGTTCGACTAAAATTTCTTTCATTCATGATATCTTCAATTGACATACCATTTAAATACATATTATATGTAATAAGTTTTGAGTCTTGCTTTTGAGTTTTCTCTTTCGTTTTTTTCTGAACAGATAAGTTTAATGTATCAATATTATTTTTTGAAACATAATCCAAAATAGCTTCTATAAATTTATTTCCATATTTAACGAGTTTATTTAGTCCTACACCTTCGATTTTTAGCATATTTTCAGCATCTGTCGGAAAGTATGTTGCCATTTGTTTTAGACTTGCATCAGAAAAGACAATAAAAGGAGCGATATTGTTTTCTTTAGCTATTTGCATTCTTAGATCAGTCAATATATCAAACAGAACTTCATCCGGTTTAGCAGAGATATTTGTATTCATTTTTTCTAATTCAGGTAAAGAAGAATTTTCTTGGGGCTTGCTGAATTTCATTTTCGTAAAAACTTTTTGTCCATTAAACAAAACATCATTAGAAAGTGGAGTAAGCATTAAAACGGGATATTTATCTCCAACAGTTTTTATATATCCTTCAGTTATTAAATATGAAATTAAATCTCGTAAATTATCTTTGGGATAATCTTTCATAATTCCATAAGTTGATAAATTATCAAAGCCTAAGCTTATAATTCTAGAGCCCTTAGAGCCTCTTAAAACATCAACAACCATGCTACTTCCAAATCGTTCATTCATTCTTTTGATACAAGAAAGAATTTTTTGAGTATCAGATGTAATATCTACGAGTTCACTTTCGTCTAGACAATTGCTACAGTTACCACAATTATCAAAATCTGTTTTTTCACCGAAATATTCTAAAATATATTTCCTAAGACATTTATCAGTGTTACAGTAATCTACCATATCATTTAGTTTTTCATATTCTTGATTGTGAGAAGAACCTGAAGGAACAGCTTCTATTAAAACTTTATTTGTAACAATATCACTTCTGGAAAAAAGTAAAATACAGTCAGCTTTTTCGCCATCACGTCCACCACGTCCAGCTTCTTGATAATAGCTTTCTAGGTCTTTTGGCATATTGTAATGAATGACGTATCTTATATTAGATTTATCAATACCCATTCCAAAAGCATTTGTAGCAACCATGATTTTTGTCCTATCAAAAGTGAAATCATCTTGAGAAGAACTTCTTTGTTTTTCAGTCATTCCGCCATGATATTTAGAAACTAAAAGTCCTAAATTTGAAAGATTATCAAATACAGTATCAACATTTTTTCTAGTTAAGCAGTAAATAATTCCAGAATCATTTTTATGTTCATTTATATAATTTTCTATAAAATCAAATTTATTATCTGGCGTTTCAACTGAAAATTTTAGATTTTTTCTATCAAATCCAGTAGTTAAACAAAAAGGTTTTTTTAGATGAAGTAAATTAATAATATCTTCTTTTACAATTTCTGTAGCAGTTGCAGTAAATGCTGAAACAATAGGCCTTTTTTTCAAATTCAAAATCATATTTGCAATTTCTCTATAACTTGGTCTAAAATCGTGGCCCCATTGTGAAACACAGTGAGCTTCATCTATTGTGACCATAGAAACATTTATTTTATTTAGCAAATTTAAAAATATATCTGAATTTAACCTTTCAGGTGCGACATAAACAATTTTATAAACATTATTTAGAATATTTTCAATAGTCTGTTCATAATTATTATATGAAAGAGTGCTATTTACATATGTTGAGGGAATTCCTATTTCATTTAAGCTATCAACTTGATCTTTCATAAGAGAAATTAAAGGAGAAATTACAATAGTTACTCCATCTAAAATCATTGCTGGTACCTGATAGCATATAGATTTTCCAGCACCTGTTGGCATAATTCCTAGGACATCTTCACTATTTAAAATATGTTTAATTATTTCTTCTTGTCCTTGTCTAAAATTTTCGTATCCAAAATATTTTTTTAGTATGTTTTGTGCTTCGTTCAATATTTTAACCTCTTTTCGTTTATTTATAGAGGCATTATAGCATTTTCAAAATGAAAAAACAATCGAAATTTGTCAAATGTAAAACTTTTTTATTGAAAAAATTCATTTACAAAACCATACAGTCACAATGCAAAATTTATTGATACTTTTTGAAAAATCTTGTTGAATTTAAAATGGGTGTTATGATATAATTTCTATGTAAAATAAGTTTCGAAAGGAAGTAGAAAAATGATAAACGAAATTAAACATCCATTAATTGAACACAAACTATCAATACTAAGAGACAAAAAAACAGGGACGAAAGAATTTAGAGAACTTGCAAGTGAAATTGCAACAATTTTATGCTATGAAGCAATGAGAGATGCAAAACTTAATGAAGTAGAAATCGAAACTCCACTTCAAAAAATGAAAACAGGAAAAATAGACGAAAATAAATATGCATTTGTACCAATTTTAAGAGCTGGAATGGGGATGACAAGTGGAATTGAAAATTTAATTCCGAATGCCAAAATAGGAGTTATAGGATTATATAGAAATGAAGAAACTCTAAAACCTGTAAAATATTATTATAAAGTTCCAAAAGATATTGCAAATAGAACCGTAATATTATTAGACCCAATGCTTGCTACAGGTGGTTCAGCAATAGATGCGATATCTATGCTTAAAGAAGATGGAGTTAAAAATATAAAATTTTTATGTATAATTGCAGCACCAGAGGGAATAAAGAAATTACAAGAAACATATCCTGATGTAGAGGTATATTGTGCTAAGATAGATGAAAAATTAAATGAAAATGGATATATTTTACCTGGTCTTGGAGATGCGGGTGATAGAATATTTGGCACAAAATAATAAAAATGGGACACATCCTAAAAAAGATGTGTCCTAATTTTAAAAGGAGGAGAAGATGAAAGTATTATTAGTAAATGGAGGACCACACAAAGATGGTTGTACAAATCTAGCCTTAGAAGAAGTTGCTAAAACATTAAATAATGAAAACATAGAAACTGAAATAATATGGCTTGAAAATAAGCCTATAGGTGGATGTATAGGATGCAATCATTGTATACAAACAAATAATAGATGTTTTATGGATGATAAAGTCAATCAATTTTTAGATAAGGCAGAAAATGCTGATGGATTTGTATTTGGAAGTCCTGTACATTTTGCGGCAGCATCTGGGGCTATTACATCTTTTTTAGATAGAGCTTTTTATGGTAGAGCAAAAATGTTTTCAGGAAAGTTGTGTGCATCAGTTGTAAGCTGTAGGAGAGGTGGAGCAACAGCAGCATTTGACCAATTAAATAAATATGCATTAATGAGCAATATGTTTATTGTTGGAAGTTCATATTGGAATCAAATTCATGGAACAAATAAAGAAGAAGCAGCTAAAGATTTAGAAGGATTACAAACTATTAGAAATCTTGGTAAAAATATGGCTTATATGCTTAAATGTATGGAAAATGGCAGAAAAAATGGAATTGAAAAGCCTGAGTATGAAAAAGGAGAGAAAACAAATTTTATTAGATAAGCTAGGATAATTTTTTTTAAAATAGTAACATAGTTATTTTTTACTTCATAATATATAAAAAAATTATGAGGTGAAATGTTGAATAATATCCAAATAATGGAAATTTATTCATTCTAATTTGTGCCTTTAATGAAAGGAAAGATGGTAAAGATGGCAAAAATAATAGTTTTTAATAATGACACAGATAGAATGGAAACCTATACAAGAGCAGAGTCAGCAGCAATGCCATATAATACAAATAGAACATTAACGGTAAAGGAATTTAGAGGTTCTAGTAATTCGAATATTCTTTGGACCACTAAAAGAGCAATGCAAAGTTGGAATAGTCAAAGGTATATATGGGGTGGACCTATACCAGTGGGTTTTGCATTTAAAAGACCATATGAAGGAGGACATGGAACACAAAGTCAACATTATGCAGGAGTTGCATTTGATGTAGGGCAAACATTATCAGCAACAAGAAGAAGAGCTTTGTGGAATAGTGCAAAATCATCTGGGGTATGGAGCTATGTGGAACCAATAAGCAGCACACCAACTTGGGTTCACTGGGACAAAAGATTTGGAACACCGGCATGTGCAAGTGGTGGATATCCATTGATAAAAAGGGGAAGCATAAGCAATTATGTGCTTATTGCACAAGATGATTTAAATACATTAGGATTTCAAACTGGAGGTTTAGACGGAATATTTGGAGCGAGAACCCAAGAAGCAGTTAGAAACTATCAAAGAAAGGTAGGACTTTCTGTTGACGGAATTGTAGGATGCAATACCTGGAGAGCCTTGCAAGAAGCAGTTATAGGAACAGGTGCAACAAGCACGACAATAAACTAGAAAAACAAGGTAATATTTGATATTTTTCAAAATTACCTTGTTTTGATTTTATATATTTTTCTTTTTTAATTCAAAGCTCTTTCCATTCAAATAGTTTAAAATTCCGCTATCTGTTTTAAAGTCAAAAGCCAATTTGTAGCTAACAAGTTTTTGAGTTTTGACTTTAAAATTTTTATTTATTTCATTTTTACCATATTTCCCATCGCCAACAATAGGTAGTCCGATATGAGCCAAATGAGCACGAATTTGATGTGTTCGGCCAGTTTCTATTTCAACATCTAAAAGGGATGTATTATTTGAATAACTTTCTAATAAAGAATACGATGTAATAATTTTTAAATATCCCTTTTTAGGAACGTCAGAAATATACACTAATGATTTTGAACTATCTTTGAAAAGGTATGAAATTAATTTATCATTTTTCTTTTTAGGAATTCCATATACTAAAGCAAGATAGTGCTTTTTTATTTCATGAGATTTAAATTTTTCAAGCAAAATCTTCAAAGATGTTTCATTTTTAGCAAATAAAATTAATCCAGAAGTATTTCTGTCTAATCTATGACATGGCATAGGTGGAAATCCACAATTTGCATATGATTTGTGGATAAGGCTTGTCAAACTTTCAGTTCCTGTAACTTCTATATTAGATGGTTTATCAATTAATAAAATATTATTATCTTCATATATAATGTTTAATTTTAAATTATTATCTAATAAATCATCAGGAATATATAGTAATATTTCATCATTTTCAAATACATTTACATTTTCAGAAACTCTTTTTCCGTTTATTTTAATATCTTTCTTTCTTAATGTTTTGTAATAAAGGTTTTGAGAAAGTGTTGGAATATTATCATATAAAAATTTATCTAATTTTTTATTATTATATTTTTTATTTACAATTAATTTTTTCATAGTAATAATTATTATAATACTAGAAAAACAAAATATCAATACAAGTATATAAAAATCCTTTTCTGGAAATAATACTAAAAAAGTATGAAAAGGAGGAAAGGCATTGATTAATAAGGTAGAAATTAGTGGAGTAAATACCTCGAAATTACCTGTATTAACGGCCATAGAAAAAGAAGAATTATTAAAAAAAATAAAAAATGGAGATGAAGATGCAAGAAATATATTCATAAATGGAAATTTAAGATTGGTTTTATCGGTAATACAACGATTTAGAGGCAGAGGAGAATCGGCGGATGATTTATTTCAAGTTGGATGTGTAGGATTAATAAAAGCCATAGATAATTTTGACTTAACGCAAGGGGTACAATTTTCAACATATGCGGTGCCGATGATAATTCGGAGAAGTGAAAAGATATCTAAGAGATAACAACAGCATAAGAGTGAGTAGGTCTACGAGGGATTTGGCATATAAAGTAATACAATATAAAGAAAAATATAATAAAGAAAATTCAAGAGAACCAACAATAGAAGAAATTTCAAAAGAACTTGATGTAGACAAAGAAGATATTGCATTTAGTTTAGATGCAATTCAAGACCCCATATCACTTCAAGAGCCGGTATATAATGATGGAACTGAAAATTTGTATATTATGGACCAAGTAAGTGACAAGAAAAATACCGATGAAATGTGGACAGAAAAATTGGCAATTTTGCAGATAATGAAAAAACTAACTGAAAAAGAACGTGATATAATAAGAAGAAGATTTTTCAACGGCAAAACGCAAATGGAAGTAGCAGATGAAATAGGAATATCACAGGCGCAAGTATCAAGATTAGAAAAAAGTGCGATAAACCATATAAAAAGATTATATAATTGATGAACGTTTTTTTACCTTCAGAATATAATATTTTGAAGGAGTACATATTATGCAAAATAATGGAATGGATTTTAGGAGAAAAGAAGTTATCAATATAACAGATGGAAAAAGGCTTCGGATATGTTCAAGATGTATGTGCTGATTTAGATACTGGAAAGATAACTTCTATAATAGTTCCAGGAGGAAACAATAAAATATTAAACTTTTTTTCATCTGGAAATGATATTGTGATAGAATGGAATAAAATAAAATGCATAGGTGAAGATTTGATTTTAGTTGAAATATAAATACTTAGAAAGCTGGAAGAAAATACCATCAAAAAAATATCAAAAAAAATTGTAAAAAAGTGTTGACAAAAGTCGAAGATGATGGTAATATAAGAACGTACCACGCAGGAGGACATAA
>CAKPDO010000050.1 GCA_934148985.1 uncultured Clostridia bacterium | reverse complement strand
AATATTAGCACTAAACTATAAAAATTTAGTGCTAATAAATAAAAATTTTTAAGACATTTTCAAAAATGATTGACATAGCAAATTATTGGCAAAATAAAATCTTGCCAATAATTTTTTCATCCTAGAGCAACATCTAAAATCATCATCAATGTAAATCCGAAAATTAAACCTAATGTTGCTAAATTTTTATTTTCAATTATTGATTCCGGAAGCAATTCCCTTGCTGCTACAGCAATCATAGCACCAGCTGCAAATGAAAGCAACACAGGAAGAATACTTCTCATCATTATAACAAGCACCGCTCCTATAACAGCCGCTATTGGTTCAACAATAGCCGACCCCTGGCCAAACATAAAACTTTTAAATCTTGAAAATCCCTCATTTCTAAGTGGTAATGAAACAGCCGCTCCCTCTGGGAAATTTTGTATTCCAATCCCTAATGCTAACATTAATGCTCCTATTGATGTCACTCCAGGAACTCCACTTGCTATTCCGCCAAAAGCTACACCAATTGACATTCCCTCTGGAATATTATGGATTGTTATTGCTGATATCAATAAAATACTTTTTTTCAAAGACGCTGAACCTCTTAAGTCTTCTTTGTTTTTTAATGCTCTATCTAAAAATTTATCAGATAAAAGTACAAACATTGCTCCTATCGAAAAACCAATCGCTGGCAAAGCCCATGCTATGTAGCCAAGTTCACCAGAAAGTTCAATTGATGGTGCAAGCAATGACCAAAATGAAGATGCTATCATCACTCCAGCACTAAATCCTAATATTGTATTTAATATTTTTTTGTTGACTTCTTTAAAAAAACATACTACTAGTGAACCTAAAGCTGTTACTCCCCAAGTAAATATGCTCGCTATAAGAGCTTGAATTACTGGATTTAAATTTTCAAACCAATTCAATTTAATTCACCTCATAGTATATTATGCTTCATTTTAAGAAAAAGTTATATTTTGTAAAAATTTGTCAAAAAAATTGAAGTTCGCGCATAGAACTCCAATTCAACTAAACTAGAAAGATAAGGGCTCTTATCTTTTTTTGACTTTGAACTAATTTTTTATTTGGCGGAGCAAGAGGGATTTGAACCCCCGCGCCGATTGCTCGACCTGTCAGTTTTCGAAACTGATCTCTTCAGCCTCTTGAGTATTGCTCCATCTAATGTGGACATAATATCCACAAATATTAAAATTAATTATTAACAGAATGTCTTACCATTGGTGTATCTTCTGTTATTTTTCTAAACACATAACCATTTTGTTTTCCAAAATCTATAATATCTGCTAATGCATTTAAAGTTTTATTATTTCTCGAAAAATCATGCATTAACACTACATTTCCTCTTTTTGGCTTTAATTTTGACGTTACATTATTATATACATCATCTTTTGTTTTTGCATGTCCTGCATCATCTGAATCTACATTCCAATCAAAATATCTAAATCCCTCATCTAACGCTCTTTGTGTTACCTCTGTCATGACTCCGCTTGCAATATTTTCTACTTATTGTATTAGAACTTCCTCCTGGAAATCTTATTATATTTGGCTTTGTTCCAATAGTTTGATAAACCTGATTTTGTATTTTTCTAAAATTTTCTAAACATGCATCAGCTGAGCTGTACACATCTGAATAAGTATGTGTATAACCATGTAAAGCAACAGTATGTCCATCTTTTGCTTCACGTTTTACTAAGCTTGAGTTTGAATCACTATAATGTATTACAAAAAAAGTTGCTTTTACATTTTTTTCAGCAAGAATATCTAAGACATTAGGAGTTATATCTTGGCTTGGACCGTCATCAAATGTTAAATAAATTACTCCAGTAGCATTTTCCTCTTCTTCCTTTTCTTTTGCTTTTTCTTCCTCTTCTTTTTTCTTGTTATTTAATTCAATTAAAATTGCTTCTTCTTGCTCACTATTTGTATTTTCTTCTGTTTTGCCACTCTCAATTTTTTTATTATTTTTATATACTGTATTTATAGTTAAAATTAGCAAAACAATTATTATAATTAATATTATTACTAGTATATATCTTCTTTTAAATTTATTTCTTCTCAACATATTCCTTGACATTTTTTACACCTATTTTATTTTATTTTATTATTTGTTTCATTCTTCCAAAAACCAAATTAACCCACGTACTTGATTCTGGACAAAATCTTGTCTTTACAGCTGCTAAGGTTTTTCCAAAATAGAATTTTCCGCCTTTACTTAAGTAGTTAGTATGTAATTTGCTTGCTGCTTCTCTTAATCCCTCTTCAACAGATGAAAATCTTAAAAGCTTTCCATCTTTCATTAAACTTATATAATTATAAGTTACTCTATGGTTTTGTTCTATTTTCCAGCCAGATTCCGCTGAAATTAATCCACAAAAGAATATTTCATTTATAGAATATTCTTCACATAAATCATAAATTAATCCTGCATTTTCTTCGAAAAATCCTGATGTATCGGCTTTTACGCCTGCAATTAATTTAATAAAATCATCTCTAGACAAACCTGTTCTTACTGTTAAATCCATATCTTTTGAAATTTTAACATCTTGAAGAGAAACATATTTTGTTTCTTCTTTTACTGTTGCACTTGCAATTCTCGTTAAATCCTCAGCTCTTGATGTAGTTTCTACAATATTTTTACGATTTATACTTGAAATTTTTGTATTTTCTTCATTTTGAAGTTGCACTTCACTGTTTTCAGCAACTTTTTCCACATCTTTATCTTTCGAAAAATTTTTTCCAATTATAATTGCTATAATTATTGCAAAAAAAGCTATTACATACACTAATCTTATAGATATGCTTCTTCCATTTTCCATATTTTTCTCCTTTTCGACTTTCCCATTATATCACTTTTTATCATATTTTGTCAAACCCCTTGATATTGCTTGATTTTCGTGTTACAATTGCTTTAAAATCTAATAAACAGGAGGAATTTATATGGCATTTGATGGAATTGTAACACAAAAAATTGTTAAAGAATTAAAAAATATTCTTGGCTTTAAAATAGATAAAATTTATGAACCTGATAAAAATACAGTAACTTTAGGTTTATATGGAAAAAATTTAAATCTTTCCTTGTTAATATGTATATCTTCTAATAACTGTAGGATTCATCTTACTACACATAATCAAAAAAATCCAACAATCGCACCCAATTTTTGCATGCTTCTTAGAAAGCATTTAATCGGATTTAAAATAAAAAATATTTATACAATTGACCTAGAAAGAATAGTTTTTATTAAATTAGAAAACAATGAAAATCCCAACAAACCAATAACTAAAAAATTAATTGTTGAACTAATGGGAAAACATAGTAACATAATACTAACAGATACCAATAGCATTGTGATAGATAGCCTAAGACATACATCAACATTAGAAAATTCAACCAGAGATATTTATCCTACATCAAGATATATATTTCCAATATCTTCCAAATATAGTTTTTTAGAATTAAAAGATTTTAATGATTTCTACTCAATACTAGAACCAATCCTTTCAAATTATATAGCATCCGAGGTTCAAAATATTGATACATTAGATATAAAAAATTTTAACATTGAAAAAATTATATCTGATACATTTAACGGAATAAGTCTATCTACTGTACACAATATTATGGAAAACCTAGAGATTACTACTATCTCTAAAGAAAATTTAGAATTGATTTTTAATAAATTATGTGAATTAATAAAATCGGATAATACACAAATTTTGGTAGATGAGAATAAAAAGGATTATTATTTAGGTATTGGAAGTCAACTTGAAACCAATCCATTCAAAATAAATTATTCTCTTGACGATTTTTATTTTGAAAAAGAGTCTTCTGAATTATTTAAAAATTACAGAAATACACTTTTAAACTTAATTTTAGCTAATTTAAAAAAATATGAAAAACGTTTAGAAAATATAGATTCTAAACTTTCTGAATGTAATAATATGGAAAAATTCAGGTTATATGGTGAACTTATAACATCAAATTTATATAGAATTACTAATAAAAATCAAAGTAGTATAGAATTAGAAAACTATTATGATAACAATAGTTTAATAACTATACCACTTGATAAAAAATATTCTCCATCTTATAATGCCAAAAGATATTTTAAAAAATATTCTAAACTAAAAAATGCTCTTGAAATAGTGAATTCTCAAAAATCAGAAACTATCCAAGACATTAATTATATTGAAAGCGTTATTTACGAATTAGATAATTGTACTACAATTGAAGATATTGAAATAATTTATGAAGAAATTTCTGAAAATAGCCTGTTTTCTGACAAATTAAAGAAAAAGAATTCTTCATCTAATAAAAAAAATAAAGCTAAACCTATAACCAAAAACAAATTCTCATCTTTCAATCCTTTAAAATATGTAATAGATGGTTATACAATTTTAGTTGGTAGAAATAATAAAGAAAATGATTATCTTACATGTAAATTTGCCAATAAGAACGATATTTGGTTTCATACTAAAGATATTCATGGAAGTCATGTTATATTAAAAACGAACCCATCAGAAACTATACCTGAGGGTATTTTACTAGAAGCTGCCAAAATCGCTGCTAAGCATAGTAAAGCAAAAAATTCTTCACATGTTCCCGTTGATTTTTGCAAAGTTTCTTTTGTGAAAAAGCCTAATGGAAGCAAACCAGGATTTGTTATTTATAGCAATAATAGAACTTTATATGTATAAATTTCATTATTTTGATCGTATCTTTTTGTAAATAGATACAATCTCAACAGAAAATGATCGTATCATTTTACCCAATGATACGATCTCAATAAAATTAGTTAAACATATCTTTTTTCTTTAACCACCATGTAACCAATAAGGTTGTTATTAGCGCAATAGTTATCATTATAGCAAATCCAAACTTATTATGCTCAAATGGAAGTGATACATTCATTCCCCAAAAGCTTGATATCATTGTTGGTACAGCTAAAACTATTGTTATTGATGTTAATGTTTTCATTACGCCATTTAAGTTATTTGAAATTATTGACCCATATGCTTCCATAGAGCCATTTAAAATATCACTATAAATTTTTGCCATTTCTATTGCCTGTCTGTTTTCTGTGATTGCATCTTCAAGTATATCCTCATCATCTTCATAAAGTTTTATTATTTTTCCCCTCATTGTTTTTTCCATTACAACTTCATTTGATTTTAAAGATGTCATAAAATATATTAAACCTTTTTCTAAGTTTAACATTTTCAATAATTCTTTATTTCTCATCGAATTTTTCAATATATATTCTGCAATCTCTGTTTCTTTATTTATTTGTTTTAAATATGTTAGGTAATATGATGCATTCAAATACAATATTTGAAATAAAAATCTTGATTTTTTATAAGTCAAAAAGTTTTTTATTTTCATTTTTTCAAATGATTCTATTACTTTGTTTTTTCTCAATGATACTGTTATAAAATAATCATCTCTTACAAATATCATTCCTAATGGCATTGTTGTATATATATCATTTTCTTCATGTTCTTTATCTTTTTCTATTATTGGGACATCTACAACAAAAAGTATTGTATTATCATCTTCTTCTGTATCAATTCTTGCCTTTTCTTCAAAGTCTAAAGCATCTCTTATGAATCCTTCTTGTATATTTATGCCCTCACATACTTTTTTTATCTCTGCTTCTGAGGGATTTGTCAGGTTTATCCAGCTACCTTTTTTAAATTCATCTATTTCTTCACATTTATTGCTATTGACATCAGTACAATATATTTTTAACACTTAAAATCCCCCCATTTCTCTTCTATAACATATTTATTTTAGCCTCTTTGTCGATTTTTGTCAATTATTTTTTGACATATAATACTTTATTTTTCTCGTATATTTTTATATTTTCTTTTTATTTTTTGTCTTTTATTACAATTTTATTACAATTTTATTACAAAATCATTACTTTTTTATTACATTTTCTTGACAAATGTAATATTTATGTCTATAATGAAATTATACGATGATTTTTACTAATGTTTAATTTTTAATTTACGCAAGAATAAGGAGTTGATTATTATGGATACACAAGAAAATATTTATCCTAAAACTGATTGTGTAGCTTTAGCGGTCAGAAAAGAACATAGATTAATGGTAATAAAAAAAGTTAAAAAAACAACTATTAGAATATCTATAAAGACATTATTATATGCTTTATTTTTAACAGTTGTTAATATAGTAGTTTAAATAAAACAGATTATAAGCCGAACGCTTTAGTGGAATAAAAGAAGATTGTAGTAAAAACAATCTTCTTTTTGTATATAAAAATCCAGCATTTTTGTGCTGGATTTTTAATTCATTATTCCTTTACTTCCAATGTACTATCTAGAGATTCTGTTTCAGATTTTTCATTTATAGAAGTATTATTACTTTCTTCAAATTCAGAAGATGTTTCATTTAAATTTTCTTTAGATTCTGTTTCTGTTTTTTCTTCCATATCATCAATTACATCAGTTGTTGTTTTTTCTTCCAAACTGTTATTAATTTCTGTATTTAAAATTTCATTTTCAGAAACATTATTTTCATTATTTTCATCTTTATTTTGCTCATCTTCTTTTAAATCTTCATTATTAGTATTTTCTACTTCATTTTTAGAGTCATCTGTAACATTTTGTTTTGTGTCATCTTCCTCTGTTTTATTTATTTCATCCCATTCTTGAACATTATTTTCTAATGCATCTTTATATTTTTCATCATTTAGTATTGTATCATCTGAAGAATTTTCCTCTATAACTTGCTCACTTTGTTCAACTTCATTCAATTGATTACTTTCTTTTTCGTCAATATTCTCTTCTTCTACTGCTGCCTCATTATTTATTAATGACATTGTGCTTATATTATTAGCATTTTGAGTATTAGCTGTTGTTGATACAAACCTTATTACAACTTCTTGATTTGCTGCTATTTTTTCGCTTTCCATGTATTTTCCTAAATCAAATGTTAATGTATTAGATGTTTCATCATATTTAGAAATTTCTGTAGTTCCGTCTTTTAAGTTTATAAATTGCTCCCATGTGTATTTTTTATATGGAACTGATGAATCTTTTTTGTATTCGCCTACATAAATTTCTACATCTTGACCAACTTTAAATCCATTATTCATTACAATTTTTCCATTTTGTGTATCCATTGGAATTGGGTCATTATCTGATGTTATTGATTCAGAAATATTCTTAAATGCTTCTTTTAATGCATCACCATTAAATGTTTCGTAGCATTTGTTTTCAGATGCTGTCTTTTTCAACATTTCTCTTGCCTTTGTATCTTCTAAGCCAAATCCAATTGCATATAAGTTTACGCCTCTGTCTTTTATTACTTTTCCGGCTTTTATTGTTTCTTCTCCTGCTTTATTATTATAAGACCATCCATCACCAGGTGTCTGAATATTTCCATTTTCATCTACATAATATCCTGGTATTCCGTCTGTCATTAATATAACACTTGTATGTTTAATATCTGTTATTTTCTCATTAGCTAAAGTTAATCCTGCATCTATATTAGTTCCACCATTTGCTGAACCAATTGCATTTATAATAGAATTTTTATTGCTTGTAAAATCTTGTGCTAATTTTGCCTTCTTTGCATATGTTATCAACATAACCTCATTTTTTGGATTTGCTGTAAAGAAATCACTAAGGAACATTTCTACTGCATCTTTCATCAAACTTAATTTTGATTTATATTCTTTCCATCCAAACTTATTATATTTTCCAGTCCATATCTCATCATCCATACTTCCTGACAAATCTAAAACAAGAATTACTTTTTGAGGAGTTGATTTCTCTGTTGTTACTGTTGTAACTACATTAGTTGTATCTTCAATACTCTTTGATACAGTTCCAGTGCTTTTTTCTTCTTCATTTTCCCTTTGATATTTAGCTGTATTTACTACACCTTTTCCAGCATATCCAATAACACTTACATTAAATTCGATTTTAGCCTCTTGGTTTCCACCTAGTGTTAAAAGATATCCATTCTTCAAGTTTTCCTCAGTTATAGTTGTTTCATTTCCATTAATAATTAACTTAATATCTCCAACTAGCTCTGTATTTTCTGGTATAGTATCTTTAATTGTTACTTCTCCTGAAGCTGTTCCCTCATTTTTTGCTGTTATTGTATATTTAATATTGTCTCCATATTTAACTACTGTATTTTCTGGTAAATCTTGGCTTTTTGTTACACTTATATTTACAGTATCTATTGGTGATGGATCTGGTACATTTTTTCCATCTACTTTACCAATATTTTTGATTGTTCCTGTTACACCATTTTTAACTCTTACTTTTATTGTTAATATTTTTGGTGTTCCTGGTTCTACTTCTACATCTCCAAAGTCTACATTGTTTCCAGTTATTGTAGCTTGTGGATTTGTTGATACTATTTCTAGTGTTTCTGGAACATTATCAGTTACTTTTGCTGTTCCTTTTTTGCTTCCACTATTTGTTAGTGTAATTGTGTAATCAAATGTGTCTCCAGCTTTTACTACTTTGTCTGTATCATTATTCTCTTTTACTCCGCTGATATTTACTGTGTCTATTGGTGATGGATCTGGTACATCTTTTCCATCTACTTTACCAATATTTTTGATTGTTCCTGTTACCCCATCTTTTACTTTTACACTTATTGTTAATACTTTTGCTGTTCCTGGTTCTACTTCTACGTTTCCAAAGTCTACATTATTTCCAGTTATTGTAGCTTGCGGATTTGTTGATACTATTTCTAGTGTTTCTGGAACATTATCAGTTACTTTTGCTGTTCCTTTTTTGCTTCCACTATT
>CAKPDO010000049.1 GCA_934148985.1 uncultured Clostridia bacterium | reverse complement strand
TTTTTTGCTTTTAAATAGCTTTTAATCGGTAACTTTCTTTTACTTTTTCTAAATAGAATTTACTTTTTCAATTGACCTTTTTATGTTACAGTTTATTTACCATATTTTACTTCTTTAAATATTGTTCTTTTCGTAGTATAATATTTTTAGATGTGTTTGGTACACTTAATTTATTTTTGCATATAATTGTTTGGAGGATTTATTATGAAAATAGAAAAACTTACTGATAATAAAATTAGAATTATTATTGATATTGATGAATTATCTAAAAAGAATATAGATATACATAATTTATCACAGAATTCAGAAAAAGCTCACACTCTTTTCCAGTCTATTCTCAATGAGGCTGAAAAACAAGTCGGTTTTAAAGTTCAAAATTGTAAATTGCTTATTGAAGCTTTTTCTACAGCTGATGGTTATGTTGTTTTTACTTTGACTAAATATAAAAGCGAATCTACAAATTCACCTAAAAAACTGAAATATAGAAGAAAAGTTTTGTCTAACTCTTACAAAAATGCTATTTATAAGTTTAATGCCTTTGATGAGTTCTGTAATTTTTGCACCTATTGTAGCTCGTCTAACTTGTCTGATTTAAAGGATTTTGCTAAAAATATTTCGCTTTATGAGTATAAAGGGTTTTACTATTTAGTTTTTACTGGAATTAATGATAAATTTACATATACTAATTTGTTTTATACTTCAATTTCGGAATTTTCTAATTTGATTAGTAGTTCACTTATTTTTAAGAGTACTTTAATCGAACATGGTAAGGTTATTTTTAAGACTAATGCTATTAAAAATGGGATTAAGTATTTTGTGAATATTTAATGAATTTGAGTTACTGTGAATGTTTTTAAAAATTTGACATATAATAAGATATGTGCTATTATAATAATGCAATTGCAAATCAAGTCAAATAAAAAGTAAAACAAAAAAAGACTGGGAAACTCCAACATTTATCCCAGTCTTTTTTGTGCGTTTAGTCCCCTAAATGCTTTACAATTAAGTAAATCAAATAAAGTTTCAACAATCTCATCAAGTCTTTCAAAGTAAAACCTCCTCCCTGCCACTTAGCAAGTAGGCACTATTTACTATAAACCATTTATATAGTCTTGTCAACAGTTTTAAATCTAATGTTACTATATAAAATGAACATTATCATGAATATTTGGTGAATTGTGTAGTAATTGTATTTTATTTATGTTAAAATACAATCAATGTTTTATTTTTATAAGAAAAGAGGTGATTTACATGAATTCTTATGATGAACCAGATGCAATACGTACAATGGATACTAATTCCGTTTTAACTAACACATTTTTTAGAATGTTTCTTGGACTTCTTGCAAGTGTAGTTGCTGCTGTATATGCATATTATTCAGGTATTTGGGAAACTATGGTTTTAAATGGTTCTTTTTATGCTTTAGCTATAATTGAACTTGTTGTAGTAGTAGTTTTTTCTTTACTATTTACAAAACTTTCTCCTACTGCTGTAACTGTTCTTTTTTTTGGATATGCATTTTTGAATGGTTTCACGTTGTCGGTAATTTTTGCCGCTTATGAATTAACTTCAATCGGTCTTGCTTTTGGCGCAACTTCTGCTTTGTTTGGTATTTTATCTTATTTAGGATATAAAACCGATAAAGATATTTCCAATTGGGGTACTATCCTTACTGTTACTCTTTTGGTTGGTATTGTTTTAACTATTATTAATTTGTTTGTTGGTAGCACTTTGCTTGACTTGGTTTTAGATTGGGTAATTTTATTTGTTTTTTTCGGTTTGACCGTTTATGATATGAATAAAATTAAAAATATGCATGAAGCTGGCTTTTGTGATGATGAGAAACTTTACGTTTATGGTGCTATGGAATTGTATTTAGATTTTATTAATATTTTCTTGAGAATTTTATCAATTTTTGGAAAACGTAAAAATTAAAAAGTACCCCAGATGGGGTACTTTTTATTATTCCGTAACCGTCTATATTTACATTTTTCCAATGTTATCTTCAAGTAACCAATCTAAAACATTTATCTTCTTTATACCTTCAAAATCGGCATCTAAATCATCATCTAAAGTCAAAATATATTTAGTATAATTATCATTTATCTTCTTTAATGGAGTTAATTCTCTCTCCAAAATTTTATTATCTTCTCCATTTTCTCCCCTAGTTGTTAATTCCACTTGATAATATACGGTATTATCAGTTTTTTTAGCTACAAAATCGACTTCCAAATCATCATATTTTCCTATATAAACTTTATATCCTCGTCTTAGTAATTCAAGATACACTATGTCTTCCAAGATATGTCCCATATCTCTACCAGAGCCTTGCCCCAACATATAGTATCTTAGCCCTATATCTACCGCATAATATTTTTCTTGTGTTTTTAAAAATTCTTTTCCCTTAATATCATATCTATTTGCCTTAAATATTAAATAACTATCTATTAAAGCATTTATATAATTCGAAATAGTATTATATGATGAATTTCTTGTTACTCCCTCTATATTGCCACTTATACTTTTCATACTTGTTCGGTTTCCAATGTTATCATATAAATATTTTGTAACTCGTTCCAAAACATTTTTATCTGTTATCCCTTTTCTTTGCATTACGTCTTTAAATAAAATAGTATTATATATTCCATCCAAAAACAAATTTATATTTTCTGGATTTATCTTATATAACTGGACTGCTTGTGGAAATGAGCTGAATCTCAAATAGTCTCTAAATTTTCTTGATAAATCTGTTTTATCCTCAAAACTTGAAATATATTCTTTAAATGATAATGGTAACATTTTTATTTCTATATATCTGCCTGTAAGTAATGTTGCTAGTTCTGAAGATAATAGATACGCATTTGAACCTGTTATATATAAATCTATATCTTTATTTATAAATAAACTATCTACTGTTCTTTCAAATTCATTTACATTTTGAATTTCATCTAAAAAAACATATGTCTTTTTCCCTTTTACTAATCTCTCTTTTATATATTCGTATAGTTTCCTTCTGTCTTGTAATTCTTCATAATCAGCATTTTCAAAATTTATTGATATTATTTGTTTTTCCTCTACCCCATTTTCTATTAAGTATTCTTGAAATATTTCAAGTAATGTAGATTTTCCACATCTTCTTATTCCTGTAATAACTTTTATTATTTGTTGGTCTTTGAAATTTTTTAATATTGATAAATAATTTTCTCTATTTATTTTTTCCATTAAATTCCTCCTAACAAGATAAATTATACGCTCTTTTAATATTATAGTAAAGTTTTTTCAAAATTATGAAAAAACTTTTGTTTTTCATTTGTTTTTTTCATAGTCTCAAAAACAAAACCTATAAGATAAATTATTCAAATCTTATAGGTTTTTATCATTCTATATAATTTTCACCTGTTAGAATCTTCCTTTACAATAATTTGTCCTTTTTTTATATCATCCTTTTCTATATCTTTTAGTAGTAAACCTACATTCTCTCCAGCCTTAGCCGTATCATAATACTTTCTAAAACGTTCTATTTTAGTAACAACTGCTTTTTTAGTCCTACCATCTTGGTCAATTATTTTAACAACATCATTTACATTTATTCTGCCTCTTTCAATTTTTCCAGTAGCCACTGTTCCTTGGTCCTCAACATAAAATTTATCATCTACCGTCATTCGAAACTGTCCATCCTCATCATACGACGAATTATTTGTTCCAGAATTTATTGTAGCATTATTATTAACATTCATATTAGCACTGTTTGAACTATTTTCATTTAACGAATCTGTTTCATTAATTTTACTACCTTTTGGAATAAATTTAAAATACAGAAAAAGTAATACAATAATTCCAACTAGAATGCAAAATATTTTTTTATATTTTTTGCTTTTATTATATTCAAAATTCTCATTCATATTTCGTTCCTTCTTTTTACGATTAAATCTACATATAATTAATTTTTTATAAATTTTGAACTCATTAATCCAAGTTTCACTTACGTTTTTTCAACGTATTATTAGCTCCTACCATTCTTGGATTTGAAATTCCTTTTCTATGTTTAATAAGTCTGTCTTCTTTTTTTAAATTAATTATCTTTTTCTTTGTTTCAGTTTCATAATAATGTCTTGCATTCAAGTTTCTATAATCCAAATATGTGTAGTAAAAAAGCGCAACTCCACACACTAAAAATCCTATCTTAACCCAAATATCATATTCTGGAGGCATCATTTTTTTTACAATAAGTCCAAGTATTGGATATACCAAAGAAGCCACAATCAATCTTGGCCAACTTATCGGCACACTTCCCATTGTTTCTTTTGTTCTTGCGTTTACCGCAACATAATGTAATACACTATTTTTCTTTCCTATTTTTTCTTGATAGCTGTATAGCCACACTGGTAAATATGCTGTTTTCCATTGCTTACCTTTCACTTCGAATTGTTCTTTTCTCCATTTAATTCCTCTGTCATATTCTCTTGACACTTCATATGTTGAAAGTTTTACTATATCCTTGCTTTGCGTATCTATTAAAGGTCTTAACTCGTCAACATTTACATCACGTTTTTCTGATGTATAGCCTTTTAAATAATTTGCATTATATTTAACACTATTTTCTATATCAAATGGCATAATAGAATTTATAATATTATTGGTCTTATTTGATTTTTTACTTAACTTGTCCGAACTTGATTCAACTGTTAATCCTTCTATTGTTAAATCAAAATCTCGTTTCACTTCATACAAATCAACATCATAACATGTTCGGCTATTTTCATGACCTCTCATATCAATGTATTCTTTCTTATATTCTCTAACTGTACGCTCTCCTCGTCCTAAAAAATTTATGTGTGAATTGATATCAACTATCATATATGGAAAATATACTCCTTTTATATTATCTGTTGTAAGATTTTTTATAAATTTAGGATTAGCATAAATCTCTCTTTCCCTAACAAATTTTTCAATTTGTTCTTTTGCTTCTTCCTTTGTTATTTTAAATGGTAATACAACATCTGGAATTGCACCATTTGGAACTTGTTGATTAACAGATAACATATTTCTACACCAATGGCATCTAGCCGTAGTGCTTTCTGACGTATCAATAACAACTTCAGCTCCACAACTACTACATTTTAATGTCATAACATTTTGTGTATTCTCACCAATATCCTGTGTTCCCGAGCCCATTATTTCCCCTTCAATCTTAGATATGTCTGTTTCCATTCCTTGTATTTTTTCTGGCTCAAATTCGTGTCTGCAAAAATTACATCTTAATTTCCCTGTCTTTGTATTTACGGATATATCCGTTGCCCCACATTGGGGGCATTTATTTTGTCCATTTTGTGGGCCTATATCTGTTTTGACAATTTTTGGAGCTTCACTATCATTTACTATTTGTTTGATTTTCACTTATTACACCCCCAAGTTTTTTTCTATTGTTCATCATTAATTTCTTTTTCCTCTTCTAATAAAGTTCAACTCTAAATAACTTACCTATAGCTTTTGTATTATAATATATTTACATAACTGTTTCAATAATTTTTTATTAAATTCAAAAAACAAAACCTATAAGAGAAATCATTCAAATCTTATAGGTTTTTACTATTCTATATATCTCTCAAATTACGATATTTAACATAAACAAAAATTGCTCCAATTACAAGCAACGTAAAAATAAAAAATCCTAATATTCCTACACCTGTTCGAGGTAATCCTCCAACTTTAACAGTATTATCATTTTCCTTATTATTATTGGCTTGATCATTGCTTTTTTCTTCTTGGTTAGTATTACTTACATTTTGGTCAGATGACGAACCATTATTAGTATTTTCTTTTTCATTATTATTTTCTTCGTTACTCTCTAACGATTCTACTACAGTTACTGTACATGTTGCTTTTTTATTTCCATCTTGCGAAATTACGGTAATAATTGTTGAACCTATTTTTTTAGGTGTTATTTTTCCACCATTGTCAATAGTTGCAATCGATTCATCACTAGAGCTCCACTCTACAATTTTATTAGTAGCACTCGCAGGATTAAAAGTAGGAGTTAGCGTTAGAGTCTTTCCTAATTCAACTTTTTGAGTGCTTGGTAAAGAAATACTTTCTAGTTCTATATCTTTTTGTAAATTATCCACTAATATATATCCATACATATTTTTCAAATTATTTCCTGAAAAATATACCCACATATAGTATAAACCTTCATCTGGCACAGAAACATTTCTCTGTGTATATCCAAATCCATCTATTCCTGCTGTACTATGTCCATTCCAATATCCCCAAGTATTCCAATTAGAATTTGGTATCTCTGTTTTTAACTTGCTTTCCAATTCCATTATATTTCCATTTTTTTCTTTTATTTCTTTATATTTGTTTATAATATCTGTATCTGTAATTTTTTCATATTGATAGTATGCTGTGCTATTATGAGCGTTTCTTAATGCAATTTGAATATTGCCATCACCACTATTCGAATCAAGATTTTTTCCATTAGGGATTACAGTATAATTTGTAACCTGTAGAAATGGTATCTTTAAATCTACACTATATGATTTTAAAATTATTGTGTCTGTTGATTTATCTTTAATAGTAACAAATCCAGTATCTGTTACATTTATAACATTTCTTAAATTCTCTGTAGTCGTAGTTACATCAATAGTTGCCGTAGTTTCATTGTGTTCTATAATTGTATACCACGTTTTAACTTCTTCTCCAGATGTTTTCGTAAGTCCGTATTCGTACTCGTGTGTTGTATCTAAAGTTAATCCTTTAAATTCAAATTTAACACTGCCATTATTTGAATAAATATTTCTTGTTACTGTTACTTCATTAGCATGTGAAATATTAGGTATAACTAATATAATAACTAATAAAAAAATACTTAATATTATATTTCTTTTCATTAAAATTCCTCTTTTCTATATAGTTTTCACTCGTTAAAATATGCTTTTACGATAGATGCGTTTTTTCAACGTGTTATTTTATTAGCATCTAGCTGTAATATTTTTTGATTATTCATCTTGTTTATGCAAAAAAGCATAAGCAACTAAACTTATTGTTCCTATCCACATTGCATAAAATCCTATATTGTAATATTTAAATGAATCTATGCCTAAAATTGATGTTACATATATAGCAAATACTGCTGATAAAACAGTAGGAATAAGTGAAAACTTTGGATTTTCACATTTTTGTATTTTTTCTCCAATCTTATTATTAAATAAAAATGGAGCATATTTTTCCACCAAATCTTTAAATATAAAAAGTAAATTAGCTAATGCTAAAAGCATTATAATTTTACCTTCCCAATATCCCCATAATGAAACAGAGTATTTATACCCACATATGTTATATTTTACATATGGCATTATAGTACCTAGGACCAATCCTGCTATCCCTATAGCTCCTAAAATTCTTGTTTTTTTACATTTTTCAATAATATTATTCATTTTTTCCCCCTTGTATAATATTTAATATTAAAACTATCAAAGATTTTTAAACGTATCTAACACCGTTTCGCTCAAACCTTGTCCGCTAACCTTAGTATTGTTAGCTCCTTCTATTCTTGAATTTGATAGTCCTTTTTCATGTTTAACAAAATTATCTATTTTTTTCAAATTAAATATATTTTTCTTTGTTTCAGTTTCATGATGATGTCTTGCATTTGAATTTCTATATCTTAAGTACATAACAAAGAAATATACAAAACCTGATAATAAAAATATCCATTCATAATCAAAGTCTACTACTAGTGTCGCAAACCATCCTAATAATTCTACTAAAAAAGAAACTCCAATTAATTTTGGCATATGTATTGGGACGCTTCCCATTGTTTCTTTTGTTCTTGCATTAACAGCCACATAATGTAATACACTGTCATTTTCACCTTTTTTCTGTTGGTAGCTATATAACCACACAGGTAAATAAGCTGTTTTCCATTGTTTTCCCTTTACTTCTAATTGTTCCGATTGCCAATTAACACCACGATTATATTCTTTCAAAGTTTCGTTTGCTGCAAATCTTGCAATATCTTTACTTTGTGTGTCAACTAGTGGTCTTAATTCATCAACATTAGTATCACGTCTTTCTGATGTATAACCTTTTAAATAATTCGCATTATATTTAACACTATTTTCTACGTCAAACGGCATAATAGAATTTATAATATTATTTGTTTTATTTGATTGTTTATTTAGCTTGTCTGAACTTGATTCCACTGTTAATCCCTCTATTGTTAAATCAAAATCACGTTCAATTTCATATAAATCAGCATCATAATATGTTCTTCTACTTTCTCCACTTCCGCGACTATATCTCCTGACTTCATGTTCTCCATGTCCAGAAAATCTTGCATGTGAATTAACATCCACTACCATGTACGGAAAATATACTCCCATTATATTGTCTGTTGTAAATTCTTCTCTGAATTTAGGATGTGCAAAAAATTTTCTTTTTCCAACAAAATTTTCAATTTGTTCTTTTGCTTCTGCTTTTGTTAGATTAAATGGTAATACAACATCTGGAATTGCTCCATTGGGAATTTGCTGGTTAACAGATAAAATATTTCTACACCAATGGCATCTAGCCGTAGTGCTTTCTGACGTATCAATAACAACTTCAGCTCCACAACTACCGCATTTTAATGTCATAACATTTTGTGTATTCTCACCAATATCCTGTGTTCCAGAGCCCATTATTTCACCTTCAAGCTTAGATATGTCTGTTTCCATTCCTTGTATTTTTTCTGGCTCAAATTCATGCCTGCAAAAGTTACATCTTAATTTTCCTGTTTTAGCATTTACAGATATATCAGTTGCTCCACATTGAGGACATTTATTTTGCCCATCTTTTGAACCTATATCTGTTTTCACAATTTTTGGAGCCTCACTATCATTTAATATTTGGTTAATTGCCACTTCTTACACCCCCAAGATTCTTTTCTTTTGTTCATCATAATCTTCTTGAGTAATTAATCCATTATCCAACATTTCCTTAAATTTTTTTAGTTTTTCCATTGGGTCTTCTTCTTGTTTTTGTGTAACTGGTTGTTGTAAATTTCCCATTGCTCCTCCAACAGCATTCATGCCCATGCCCATAAATGCCATATTAGTAGCTCCACCATTTTCACCAGCTGCCTGGAAACCACGTGCTACCGATTGTTGCATAAATGAATTTCCACGAGCTCCCGAAAGTGCATCAGCTTTTTTCACATCACTTAATAATGCTTTTGTATCATCATCATATTCAATTGCTTGTATTGCAACTTTTACAATTTCAAGACCTCTGTCAGTCTTCCATTGGTAACCTTCTTCAACTGCTTGTGATAGAGATTTTGCAAATCCTATTTGGTCTCCTTGAATTTTTGTTATACGATTTCCTTTATTGGGATCATTTGTATAATTTGAAAATGCTGCTGATAAACTGCTAACGACCTCATTAAACAATTGTGCCCCTGCATCATTATCCATATCGGCAAAGTCAAATATTTCACCATCTAGCAAATAAGTTGCTGCTACAAAATTCTTAACAAATAAAATTGGATCAATTATTCTTAGTGTATATGTTCCTCTTGTTACGGCTCCAACTTGTGCATTTAAATATGCGTCATCCCAATATATCTCAGATTGAGTACCAAATCTGTTATTTGGAATTTCTTTTAAATTTACATAAATTGCCACTTGTTGAGAACCTGGCTGGCCACCATATTTAAATCTTTCCCAACTTTGTTTAACTAAAGATGCTCCCATTCCATCTCCTGAAAAAATTGATTTTGCATTTTGGTCATCTGATGTAAAAATAAATCCTCCTGGCTCTGTAATACACCCAGTTATTGCACCATCTTGCATTGTAATAAGTGCCGTTCCATCTGGTACTACTATTTTGCTTCCATTTGAAATGATATTATTTGAACCTTTAGTATTTGCTCCTCTCCCTACATTTGTTCCTTGTAATATGGCTGGATACACCCCTGCTGTTGCCGAAACCCCTTGCATAGGAACTATAAATTCTTTCCATTGGTCTGCAAATGTTCCTCCAATTGCTCCTGCGAATGCTTTAATAAAGCCCATAATTATTCCTCCTTTTATAATAACTT
>CAKPDO010000048.1 GCA_934148985.1 uncultured Clostridia bacterium | reverse complement strand
AAGATTCGCTATTCGTGAAGGTGGTAGAACAGTTGGTTCAGGTGTTGTTGCTGACATAATCGAATAATAAATTAAAATATAGCAAGGGTTACAGAGATTTGTAGCACCTTGTTATTTTTTGCTTTTTTTACTAATTTCCCACTTTAGTTTTAAATAAATAGTTTAATTGTTTACAGAGATATCTTTTATTTTTGGAATAACCATATATTAAAGATAGAAAAATCAAAATTTAAACAATCCTATCAAAATTAATAAAATTCCAGAAATTTTACTCCAAATGTTTTGAGGAATTGTACTAATTTTATTTATGGTAACACCAAAATAATTTCCAAGACTCAAAAATGCATATTGCAAAAGTGCTACTAAAATAGAAAAGAAATATATATTTATTCCAATTGTACTTCCGCCAATTCCTATACAAATGCTATCTAAAGAAAGAGCAAATCCAAGTAGAAGAGCTTCTTTATAATTTATGTCATTTGAATTATCTAAATCGAATGAAAGTTCTTTATCATTTGTTTGAATAATAATAAAAATTCCCATACATAAAAGAACAGCGGAACCTATAAATTCACAAACATTGTTAGACAAAAAGTTTTTCAAAATTAATCCAATAAACCCAGAAAAAATTGTGACAATAATTGAAACTATAAATAATATTATTTTATCTAATTTAGATAATTTGGTTTTTCTTAGTCCGTATGTAATTCCAATTCCTAAAGAATCTATACTACTTGAAATAGCCAAAAGTAAAGTATTTACAAACATATTTTATCACCTCTTAATATTTTATGAAAATGTCGAAATTTGGTGAATTTTTTGTAAAAAAGAAATTGAATATTAAGTCATTTTAAGGTAAATGTATTGATAAATGAAAGTAACTTTGGTAAAATAGTAAAAAAATCAAATGGTGATAAAAATGTATGAAAAAATGGAAGATTTAAAAGAAGCAATAAAAAATTGCAACAAATGTAAATTATGTACTGGAAGAAAAAATATAGTATTTGGAGTAGGAAATGAAAATGCTGATATAATGTTCATAGGAGAAGGACCAGGAGCTGACGAAGATGCGCAAGGAATTCCTTTTGTTGGAAAAGCTGGGCAATTAATGAATAAAGCATTTGATGTTGTAGGCATAGAAAGAGAAAATGTCTATATTGCAAACATTGTAAAATGTCGACCTCCAAACAATAGGGACCCAGAGCAAGATGAAGTAGCAGGATGCATAAATTATTTAAGAAATCAAGTAATGATTATAAGACCGAAAATAATTGTATTGCTTGGAAGAATATCACTTCAAAATATTTTAGGACCAGAATATAAAATAACAGCCAATAGAGGAAAATGGGTAGAAAAAAAAGGAATATATTATATGCCTACATGGCATCCGGCAGCATTACTTAGGGATGAAACAAAAAAAATTGATTTTATAAATGATTTAAAAAAAGTTGCAGAAAAATCCGAACAGAAATAAAAAAATAGTCCAAAAATGGAACAAAAAGGAACAAAAAGAACCGGTCCAAATGTGTCCAAAAAGGAACAAAAAGAACCGGTCCCAATGGGTCAGTAAAAAAGGAGAGAATCGAATGAACGAAGAGATACAAGAAAAATCAAATTATTGTTTAAATTGTAAAATAAAGCCATGTTCAAATAAAGGATGTCCATTGAATAATGATATACCAGCTTTTATAAAGAAGATAAAAGAACAAAACTATGAAGAAGCATATAAAATATTATCAAAAACAACTGTATTGCAACCTATTTGTGGAAGAATATGTCCACATAAAAAGCAATGTCAGGGGTCATGTGTTAGAGGAATAAAAGGAAAACCTGTTAGCATCGGGGAAATGGAAGCTTTTGTTGGCGACTATGGAATTAAAAATAATTTGCAAATAGAAAAAAATGTAGTTGAAAGACTTTTAGATAGAAAAGTAGCTGTTGTAGGTGGAGGTCCAGCGGGATTAACTTGTGCAGCTTTTTTGGCAAGAAGAGGATTAAATGTTACAATATATGAAAGAAACTCCTTTTTAGGTGGACTTTTGATGTATGGAATACCAGATTTTAGACTTTCTAAAAAAATTGTAGAAGATACAGTCGAAAAAATTTTAAATTTAGGAATAGATGTAAAATATAATCAAGAACTTGGGAAAAATTTAAGATTGGAAAGTTTAGAAAAAGAGTATGATTATATTTATTTGGCATTTGGAGCTAATGTTTCTACAAAAATGGGAATTGATGGAGAAACATTAGTAGGTGTATTTGGAGGAAATGAATTGCTTGAAAAATCAGGTCATCCTGATTATACTGGAAAAACAGTTATTGTAAATGGTGGCGGAAATGTCGCAATTGATGTTGCAAGAACTGTAAAGAAAAAAGGTGCAAAAGATGTAATAATTGTTTATAGGAGAGCAAAAGAACAAATGCCAGCTGAAGAAAAAGAAGTTGAAGATGCTGAAAAAGAAGGTATTAAAATTTGGTTTCAAAATAATATTGTTAAAATTAATGGCTTGGAAAAAGTAGAAAATGTAGAATTGATAAAAACAAAACTTATTCAAAAAGAAGGAGAATTGAGGCTTTCTCCAGTAAATATAGAAGGAAGCAATTTTATACAGAATGCTGATTATGTTATAATGGCATTGGGGTCGAAAACGGATAAATTTGTAGAAAATTTAAACTTGAATTTGGATTCTAAAAATTATATTTGTGTAAATGAAAAATTTCAAACGTCAAATCCAAAAATTTATGCTGGAGGAGATTTAATTGGTGGAAAAGGAACAGTTGCATGGGCAGCAAGAAATGGACGAGATGCAGCTGAGGAAATTTTAAATAAATTATAGTAATGTTATAGTTAAGTAAGAATATAAAAATAACGAATATGTATTTGTTGGAATGTTAATGTATTATTTTAAAGAAATTAAAAAAACTATTGCTTTTTTACAAAAACAATACTAAAATGAATAATATCAAAATAAACTGAAAAATGAAAGGAAAATAGAAATGAAAATACTTTTAGATGCAATGGGAGGAGATAATGCACCAGATGCGACAATAAAAGGTGCAGTAAAGGCAATAAATCAAATTGAGGCAGAAGTTATTTTAATAGGAAAACAGGAAATAATTGAGGCAAAAGTAAAAGAATTTTATGGAAAAAATTTGCAAGAAATTTCACCAAGATTATCAATAAAAAATGCAACAGAAACGATAGAAATGGAAGATGGACCTACAGAAAGTATAAGAACAAAAAAAGATTCTTCAATGGTAGTAGGATTTAGTATGCTAAAAAAAGGTGAAGGAGATGTATTTATATCAGCTGGAAACTCTGGAGCATTACTTGCTGGAGCAACATTACTTGTAGGAAGAATAAGAGGAATTGATAGACCAGCAATGGCAGGAATATTACCATCATATAAGAGCAGGCTTGTTCTTATAGATTCTGGTGCGAATACAAACTGCAGACCTTTAAACTTATTACAATTTGCTCAAATGTCAAGTATATATATAAGAAATACATTTGGAATAGAACATCCAAGAATAGGTTTGTTAAATATAGGAACAGAAGAAACTAAAGGAAATGAATTAACTAAGGAAAGCTACAAATTGTTAAAAGAAAAATCAGAAGAACTAAATATAAATTTCATAGGAAATGTAGAAGGTAGAGATGCTTTTTCAGGAGAAGTAGATGCAATTGTAACTGATGGATTTACTGGAAATGTATTTTTAAAGGCTGTAGAGGGACTAGGAAAATTTGTAAAAAGAAGTCTAAAAGAAAATTTAATGAAAAATATATGGTCAAAAATTGCAGCAATACCATCACTTCCAGCAATGAATAAATTTTCAAAATCTATGGATTATAAATCTTATGGTGGAGCTTTATTTTTAGGAGTAAAAAAACCGGTTGTAAAGGCACATGGAAGTAGTGACGAAAAATTATTCGAATTTACAATAAAGCAAGCAGAACAATTTGTAAATAACAAAACAGTTGATAATCTAATAAAAGAGTTCGAAAAAGAAAAAACAAAAACCGAATAGTAATTCAAAAAATAAAGAAATTTATAATAACTATTGACAAATGAAAAAACATATAATATAAATGTCTATATAAAAAATTAAACATCAAATTTATATCAAAAGATATATTAAGTATTTGAAGACTTGAGAGGAGGTGAATTTAAGAGTATGAGTTCAGAAGAAATATTTGAAAAAGTAAAAAATATAATTGTAGATTTACTACAAGTTTCAGAAGATTCTGTTACATTAGATGCACATTTTATAGATGATTTAGGTGCTGACTCTTTAGATTTAGTAGAATTAATAATGGGAGTTGAAGAAGAATTCAACATTGAAATTCCAGAGGGAGAAGCTGACAAAGTTGTAACTGTTGGAGATGTTGTTGAATACATAAAAGAAAATGTTGAATAATTTTTGAAAAAAATTATCAATAAGTAATAAAGTACCCTATAAGATAGAAATATTTTATAGGGGATTTTTTTGCCGTTTGATTTTTTTGTATAATGGTTCTATAAAATTTATAATTTCATCCAAATTTTAAAGTGTGAGTAAAAGTGATTATAATGGCATGTAACAATTAACGTGTAATTAGCATAAATCAATTACAAAAAAGTACACAATATGATACCATAAAAACGTAGCCAAAAATTTATGTACATTGAAATTTGAATAAATCGCTAATTGTTAAGTATAAAAAAGCTGGAAATGGCAAAAATAGATATGTATATAAAGGTATGGCGTTAGTGTAAAATTTTAGTTGGCAAAGTGATGAAAATTCGATTTTATGTTTTTTAGACATAAGAAAAACATAAATAATTTCCCTTAAATGTTGATTTGCGAGTAACATTTTTAAGGGGGAATCATTTATGTTTGATAACATTGTAGCAAATAATGAAGTAAATTTCAATGATTTAGAGAAAAAAATCTTCAAATTCGTGTGCGACTTAGGTTGTTGCATATTAAAGACATTGCTTGAAAGTTATGACAATAAGATTAAAGAAAACAGAGATAAGAAGACATTTAGACACAAAGGTTACAAGATTAATTCAATTAAAACAGTATTAGGAGTTGTAACATATAAAAGAGCAGTTTATGAATATACAGTAAATGAAAATACAAAAAATGAATGTAAAAAATATATTTTTCTTTTAGATGAATTAGTGAGTATTACAGCAATAGGAAAAATATCAGCAAACTTAGTAGAAAAAATATTAAGTACAGCAGTAGAAACAAATTCGTACAGGGACGCTTCATCACAATTGATGGAAAGCATAAATATATCAATAAGCCACGAAGCAGTAAGAGATGTAGTCATTCAAGAAGGTATGAAAATTATTGAAAAGGAACAAGAAGAAATTAAGTTGGATAGTAAAGATAAATTAATACCAGGAATAAAAGAAATACCAGTATTGTTTGAAGAAGCAGATGGATTATGGATAAACCTTCAAGGAAAAGATCGAGAAGAACAAAAAGCAAAAAACAGAAGAATCTGTGAAAAGCAAGGAAAAGAGTACAAAGAACAAAGTAGCGTGAAATCAGAATTAAAATTACACGTTGCTTATGAAGGTTGGAAGAAAGATGATCCAAGACATACATTGGTGGAAAAAATGTATATTGTAGGATTTATGAGTTCAAAGGAAATGAAACAACGAAGGGACGCAAGAATATTCCAAAAGTATGATGTAGATAAGATTCAGCTTAGGATTCTAAATGGAGATGGAGCAAGATGGATAAATAAATTAGCAACAAAAGATACGATAAGACAGAAAGATAATTTTCATATACATCAAGAAATAATTAGAGATATACCTGAAGAAGAAAATAGAAGAATAATAGAAAAATTAATTGCAGAAAGAAGATATGATGAAGTACCAATTTTTCTTAAATATCTAAAATTTGAATGTGGAGGGGAGGAAAAATATGTAAAGAAAATTGAAAGATTAGAAAGTTATTTAAGTGATGGTTTACCAAGATACCAAGACATATTAGAAGAAAGAAATATAGAAATGCCAGAAGCACCAGAGGGAATTGAATACAAGAATCCAGGAATAATGGAAAGTCAAATATTCACAGTATTAAGCAAAAGATTTAAAAGTGGAAGATTAAGTTTTAGCAAAATTGGAGCAACTTGTTTAGCAAAAATATGTGCAAGTAAAGTTGAGAATAAAGGAATTATAGAATTAGAAAAATTGGAACAACCAATAGAAATAGATGACAGTATAGAACAATATATGCTAGAAATAGAAAACAACCTAGAAAGCATTACAAACGTGTTTAGAGCAAATGAAAAAATAAACTCAAACAATACTTGTAAGCAAGTAACTTTAAGCCCTAAAAATCCAATATTACAAGCTATAAAAATGGTATCAATAAGCGACTTAAATTACATATATAATTTTTATTAAAAAAAGTAGAAAAATATCTAAAAATGACTTGACAAAAATCTAAAAAAAAATATATAATAATTTTGTATTAAAAATTTTAGTATGTGATGTCAAAAAAAGAAAAAAATTTAAAAATTTTTTCTGAAAATAGGAATGGCTACACGCCTAGAAAATCAACTGAAAGGACGGTTGCCAACTATCACTTGACACATACAGGTATGGCTAAATTTATATAAAAAAATAAAATTAGGAGGATGAAAAATGTTAAGAAACACATTAAGAAGAAACAAAGGTATAACATTGATTGCTCTTGTTGTAACAATTATAGTGCTTTTAATACTTGCGGGAATAAGTATAAATGCTTTAGCAGGACAAAATGGCTTATTAAATAGGACGGTAGAATCAAAAGAAGCAACAGGAATTGCACAAACAGAAGAAGCAATAAAAGTAGCAATAATGGATGCAGCAACGCAAGGACTAGGAACAATAACAGATGCAAATTTAAAAACAGCATTAAATAATAATGTTGGAGCAGGGAAATATGAAATTTCTGGAGATGCAACATCAGGTTGGACAGTAACAGTAAATGGAAAAGAGTATAAAATTGATAGCACAGGTAAAATTGACGGAACAACAACAGGAGGTGGAGAAACAGGAACATTGCCAACAGGAGAAGGAACAACACCATATTTGCCAAATAGCACATTTTCAAAAAAAGAAGGGGATTTAGCAACAGGATTAGTAATACAAGATGCTAATCAAAATGAATATGTGTGGGTAGAAGTGCCAACAACAATATATGATAATACAACTTATAATAATAATGGAGCAAATAAACCAAATACAGCAGCTGATTGGGAAAAAATAAGAGATTGTTTAAAAGCATATACAGCTGATTATTCAGATTCATCTTATAAAGATACAAATACAGATGGAACAACGTATTCTGATGATTATAAAAATATGTTAAAAAGTGTGTATACAAATGGAGGATTTTGGATCGGAAGATATGAAACAGGATTAGAAGGAGATACGCCAAGAACATCGAATACAGGACCAAGTGACAAAGCAGTAGTAAAACAAAATAAGATTCCATATAATTTGGTGACAAGAGATGTAGCACAAAAATTAGCAACAAGAATGAATTATAATGAATGTACAAGTAGTTTATTATTTGGAATACAATGGGATTTAACATTAAAATATATTGAAGAAAAGACTGTAGAAGCGGTTGAAGAAGCAAATAAAGATAAAGTAAGAACAGATATAAAACGTGATTTAACTTCAGATAGTAGAAAAATAGGAAATTACTATAATAATCTATGGAATATAACAAATGCAAACGCAAAATATTCAATAGATAATGGAGTGACTTTTAAAGCATGCCCACGCTCAAAGGCTGCAGTTGGAAGGTCATTATTAACAACAGGAGCAGATACAAGTTTTTCATTAATGAATATATATGATATTGCTGGAAATGTATGTGAATTGACAAGAGAGTTCAGCACTACCGACCTTCCTTGTGTTGGCAGGGGTGGTTATCACACCTGCAATGGTTCGCTCTATCCAGCCAAGAGCCGCAGCGACGTCGATAATGGCATTGCCGACTGCGACATCGGTTTTCGCGTCGGACTATGGAAGTAGCAATGAATCCTGAATGCGATAGACTAAAACGATAGAACATTAGTTTGCAAAAATAAAAATTTGAATAGGTAGGTGGCCGAAAAGTTACATTTTAAATTTTTCAAAACTTTGAGGCCCCTACCGGGCGAGCCCAATGTCATTAAGTTAAGAAAAAAGTGGTAATATTATAGACATATTATCGCTTTTTTTGATATTATATTGAAAAAAGGATGAAAAATATGAAAACATATGATAAAATTGAACAGGTAAAAGAAAGAATAATTGATGTAGAATTACTAAAAATAGCCAAAACAAAAAATAAATATTTTACAAGAGAAAGAAAAATAAAATTTAGTGATATACTATTTTTTACATTGAATAAAAGAGGTTTAAGTTTAAAGATGGAAATGAATAATTTTGAAGAAATAGTGGGAAAATTTGGAGAAGTAAGTGAATCAGCATTATGCCAGCAAAGAAAAAAGATAGACCCAGTAGCATTTAAAATATTAAATAAGGAATATATTCAAAATTCATACGAAAATGAAAGAGATTATAAAACATTAAAAGGGTACATAGTAACAGCAATAGACGGAACAATTTTAGAATTACCAAATGTTGAAAGTCTAAAAAAAGAATATGGAGTAGCGCAAGGAAAAGAAGAGCAACGAATTAGTGTAAGAGCACAAGGTTCATGTTTATATGATGTAGTGAACAATTGGGTAATAGATGCCCAAATAAGTAAAAGTAATACATCAGAAAGAGAACTAGCAAAAATACATGTAAAGAAATTAAATGAAATTTTGGAAGAAATAGGAAAAAAAGAAATAATCGAAAAAATAATAATAATATTTGATAGAGGTTATCCATCAATAGAGATGATATATATGCTAGAACAAATAGGAATAAAGTATTTGTTTTGAGCCAAAAAATTAAGTTTAGCCAAAGAATTTGAAAAGATGAATAGTGAGGATGAAGAAATAAAAATTGAATTAACATCCAAAAGAATATCAGGAATCAACGATTCAAAGATACGAAACCAATTACGAGAGATACAAAGTTTAAAGAGTAGGTTTGTAAAGTATGAGTTAAATACAGGAGAAACTGAATTATTAATAACTAATTTAGATAAGAGCGAATTTAACACACAAGAACTAGGCGAACTATATTATGAAAGATGGAAAATAGAATTGTCATATAATGTAGCCAAAAATAAATTAGAATTAGAAAATTTTTCAGGACAAAGTAAATTAGTTGTAGAGCAAGAATTTTATGCGCAAATGCTTATGATGAATATTGCAGAAGACTTAAGAAAGGAAGCTAACCAAAAGGTTAAAGCTGGAAAAGAACAAGGCTGTAAATATGATTATAAAGTAAACATGAATGTTTTAATAGGATTAATGAGAAAAAAATTTGTATATATACTAATACAAATGGCGTTAAATCATGATAAAAAGGCAGCAAAAGAATATGATGAAATGATAGAATTGATGAGTAAATCACTAGTTCCAATTAGACCTAATCGAAGTAATGATAGAAATAGGTATAAAGGATATAATAAATATAAAACAAATATGAGGCGAAATAGCTAATAGAAAATGAAGATTAAAAACAAACTTACGTTATGTTAACAGCATAGCGCTATTTTGCTATGCTGTTTTTAGAACTAATATATTTTTATACATTAAAAAATTTTCTTTTTGATTGTGTATTTTCTTAACTTAATGACATTGCGGGCGAGCCTTACCGGGTTCGTCTTTTTTTCTTTATGTAAACCCTATAAAAATTGACATAAAACAAAAAGACAAACTAAAAAAGAGGCTTGTCCCATCCTAATTTAGGTAAATATGAATCAATAAAATGTATGTTAGTAGAGTTTTCGAAAATATGCATTTTATGAGTTTTATTTTTAGAGTGAGGTAAGTATGAATGAAGTATTTTTAATGGGGAAAATAAACACAAAAAAATCATCATAAATCTCAATATTTCCACAAAACACTTGAAAAAATCCTAAAAAAGTATATAATAGATACATACTGAAAAGAGGTGAAAAAATGGACTACACAAAACTAGAGCAAGAAATAGGCTACACATTCCAAGACAAAAATCTACTACAAACAGCATTAACACACACATCGTATGCTTATGAAAGAAAAACAATAAG
>CAKPDO010000047.1 GCA_934148985.1 uncultured Clostridia bacterium | reverse complement strand
GAATCGTTATTAACAGTATAGGGTACTCAAAGTATATATTTTTCAAAAAAGTGTGATATATGATTGACTAACCTACATTTTTATTAGACTCATCTCTTTTAAATCTCTTGACTTTACGCCCATCTGTGATATAATGCTACTACTACATATTGAGAGGAGAATACTTATGTCTTATGATTTTAAAAATATAGAAAAAAAATGGCAAAATAAATGGGAAAAGAATGGAACATTTAATGCTAAAAATGATTATAACATGAAAAAATGGTATGGCTTAATAGAATTTCCATATCCTTCTGGACAAGGATTACATGTTGGGCATCCACGTAGTTATACAGCAATAGATATAATTGCAAGAAAAAGAAGATTGCAAGGGTATAATGTCCTATATCCAATAGGATTTGATGCATTTGGACTTCCAGCAGAAAATTATGCAATAAAAACAAATGTACATCCTAAAATTACAACAGCAAAAAATATAGCACATTTTACAGAACAATTAAAATCACTAGGATTTTCATTTGATTGGTCAAGAGTTGTTGATACAACAGACCCAAATTATTATAAATGGACTCAATGGATTTTTATTCAACTATTTAAAAAAGGGTTAGCATATAAAGCTACAATGCCAATTAACTTCTGTACAGGATGTAAAGTCGGTTTAGCAAACGAAGAAGTCGTAAACGGAGTTTGTGAAAGATGTGGAAGTCCTGTTGTTCAAAAGGAAAAATCTGAATGGATGCTTAAAATTACAGAATATGCTCAAAGATTAATTGATGATTTAGATGATGTTGACTTTTTAGACAAAATAAAAACACAACAACGAAATTGGATAGGAAGGTCAGAAGGAGCCGAAGTTAAATTTAAAATTGCTAATTCTAATGAAGAACTTACAGTTTACACAACAAGACCAGACACACTATTTGGTGCAACATATATGGTTATTGCCCCAGAGCATCATCTAATACAAGAATTGGAAGACAAAATATCTAACCTAGATGAAATAGAAGATTATAAGAAAAAAGCCGCTTTAAAATCCGACTTTGAGCGTTCAGAAATTAATAAAGATAAAACAGGTGTTGAGATAAAAGGAATTAAAGCAATAAATCCATTAACTAATAAAGAAATTCCTATTTGGATTTCAGATTATGTTTTATCAAGTTATGGAACAGGTGCTATAATGGCTGTTCCAGCTCATGATACAAGGGACTTTGAGTTTGCAACTAAATTTAACCTACCTATTATTCAGGTTGTAAAATCTAATGATAATGTAGAAGTAGATTTAAGTAAAGAAGCATTTACAGATGTTGAAACTGGCATTCTTATAAATTCTGGATTTTTAGATGGATTATCTGTTACAGATGCTAAAAAGAAAGTTATAGAATACTTGGAAGAAAACAAAATTGGTTCTAAAAAGGTAAATTACAAACTTCGTGATTGGGTATTTTCTCGTCAAAGATATTGGGGAGAACCAATACCAATGGTTTACTGTGAATGTTGTGGATGGCAACCTATTGATGAAAAAGATTTGCCTCTTACACTTCCAGAAATAGATGACTTTAAGCCTGGAGAAAACGGTGAATCCCCACTTGCTAAACTTGATTCTTGGATAAATACTACTTGTCCAAAATGTGGAAAACCAGCAAAACGTGAAACAGATACAATGCCTCAATGGGCTGGTTCATCTTGGTATTTCTTAAGATATATGGACCCACATAATAATAATGAGCTAGCTTCAAAAGAGGCTCTAAACTATTGGGGACAAATTGATTGGTATAATGGTGGAATGGAACACACAACACTTCACTTATTATATTCAAGATTTTGGCATAAATTTTTATATGATATCGGTGTCGTTCCAAATAAAGAACCATATGCAAAAAGAACTTCACATGGTATGATTTTGGGAACAAATGGAGAAAAAATGTCAAAATCTAAAGGAAATGTCATCAACCCTGATGATATTGTAGAAGAATTTGGAGCTGATACTTTTAGAGTATACGAAATGTTTATGGGACCATTTGACCAAACAGCAGCTTGGTCTATGGATAGTATTCGTGGATGTGGCAAATTCTTAGATAGAGTATGGAACATGCAAGAATTTTTAGTAGATGGAGATAAATTTACTCCTGAAACTGAAAAAATGATGAATAAAGCTATTAAAAAAGTATCAAATGATATTGAAGAAATGAAATTCAATACTTGTATTTCTACTTTTATGACAATGGTAAATGAGTTTTATAAGTTAAAGAGAATTAACAAAGCTGAATTTAAAGTATTTTTAACTTTATTAAATCCTTTTGCTCCTCATATTTCTGAGGAATTAAATAAGCTAATTGGATTTGAAGCTGATATTTCAACTTACAACTGGCCTGATTTTGATGAATCTAAAACTATTGATGATGAAATTACTTTGCCTGTTCAAATTAATGGTAAACTTAAAGCTAATATTACTATTTTCTTAGATGAAGATGAAGCTTCTGTTAAAGAAAAAGTTCATTCTGCTATTGAAAGTAAACTTGATGGTAAAAATATTGTTAAGGAAATTTATGTTAAAAATAAAATTTACAATGTGGTTGTAAAATAGTAAAAAAGTTGAAACCAAAATAATTTGGTTTCAACTTTTTTTATTTTATTCTTCAATATCCAATTTAATGTGAACATCTTTAAGTTGCTCATCTGACACCTTAGAAGGTGCTCTCATAAGTAAATCCCTTGCCCTTTTATTTTTAGGGAATGCTATAACCTCTCTAATATTAGTTGAATCTTCAATAAGCATAACCATTCTGTCGATTCCAGGAGCTGCTCCAGCATGTGGTGGAGTTCCATATTGGAATGCATTATAAAGTGCTCCGAACTTTGTTTTAACATCTTCTTCTGTATAGCCTGCTATTTCAAATGCTTTAACCATTATTTCTGGATTATGGTTTCTAACAGCTCCAGATGCCATTTCATATCCATTACATACAAGGTCATATTGATATGCTAAAATATCTAATGGGTTCATATTTTCAAGTGCATCCATTCCTCCTTGTGGCATTGAAAATGGGTTATGGCAAAAATCTATTGTTCCCTCATCAGACAATTCATACATAGGAAAATCTACTATAAAACAGAATTTATAAACATTTTTTTCTATTAAATTTAAACGTTTTCCTAATTCTATTCTAACTAGACCAGCTATTTTTTGAGCTGTTTTTAATTCATCAGCAATAAAGAACATACTTGCATTTTCTTTTAATCCATAATTCGCTTTTAAGTTTTGTAAAATTTCTGGTGTTATAAATTTTGCAATTCCGCCATCTAGTTCACCTTGTTCATTTAATTTTGACCATGCTAAACCTTTTGCTCCACATTCTTCTACAGCAAATTCTCCCATTTTATCAAAGAATTTTCTTCCTTGAGTTGCCCCATCTGGCACAATTATAATTTTTATAGTTTTATCTTTAAAAGCGTTAAATTCTGTATTTTCAAACAAATTTGTTACATCTTGTATTATTAGCGGATTTCTTAAATCTGGTTTATCAATTCCATACTTTTCCATGGCTTCTCTATATGGAATTCTCACAAATTCTCCATCATCAACTTTCCAATCTGTAAATTTTTTAAATACAGATGGTACAACATTTTCTATTACTTTAAAAACATCTTCTTGTGTACTAAATGCCATCTCAAAGTCCAATTGATAAAATTCTCCTGGCGCCCTATCTGCTCTTGGGTCTTCATCACGGAAACATGGTGCTATTTGATAATATTTATTAAATCCAGAAACCATAAGCAACTGTTTAAATTGTTGTGGGGCCTGTGGAAGTGCATAGAATTCTCCTGGATTTAATCTACTTGGCACTAGATAATCTCTTGCTCCCTCTGGAGATGAATTTGCAAGTATTGGAGTTTGTATTTCTGTAAAATCTAATTCATCCATTTTATCTCTAAATGCTTTTAAAATTTTTGAACGAAGCAAAATATTTTTGTGCAATTTTTCATTTCTTAAGTCCAAAAATCTATACTCTAATCTCAAATCCTCTCTTGCTTCAACTTCAGAATTAACTTCAAATGGTAATTCTGCTTTACATTTTCCTAATACTTCTATTTTGCTTGCAATTACTTCTATATCTCCTGTTGGCATCTTAGGATTTTTACTTGCTCTTTCCACAACTTTTCCCTCTATGTGGATGCAACTTTCCTTTACAAGCTCTTTAGCAATAGATTGTAACTTTTCATCATTTATAACTATTTGTGTTATTCCATCTTCATCTCTTAAGTCTATAAACATCATTGCGCCTAAATTTCTTATTTTTTGAATCCAACCAGCTAGTTCAACTGTTTCTCCTACATTTTCAATTCTTAATTCTCCTAAATTTTTTGTTCTGTACATATTCTCCTCCTTGCTAGGACCATAGGGGTCGGTTCTTTTTGGTCCTTTTCTCCCTATTTTTGCTTTTTGGGAATTTCATTGGGACCAAAAAGAACCGACCCTTATGGTCCCACAAAATATTTACTTAATTCACATTCCAATTCATTTCTATCATCAATAGCATTCACTTTAACTCTAAAGTTACTAGAATTAGGCAAATTCTTACTATAAGCTGCAAGGTGTTTTCTAAACTCTTTTATTGCAACATCTTCGCCTTTTTCTTCTACTAATAAATTTAAATGTTCTTTTACTATTTTTAATTTTTCATCAGCACTTATTTCCGGTAATTTTTCTCCTGTTTCAAAATAATATTTTATTTTTTTGAATATCCAAGGATTTCCCATAGATGCTCGTCCTATCATTATTCCATCTACTCCTGTCTTTTCAAACATTTCTTCAGCTGATTTTTCATCTGTAACATCACCATTTCCAATTACTGGTATTTTTACTGTTTCTTTAACTTTTTTTATTATTTCTAAATCTGCTGTTCCAGAATAATATTGAGCTCTTGTTCTGCCATGGATTGTTATTGCTGATATACCTGCATCTTCTGCAATTTTTGCCAATTCTGTTGCTACAATATGTTCATTATCCCAACCCATTCTAAATTTTAATGTTACTGGAACTTTAGAATTTTGTACAACTGCATTAATTATTTGTTTTGCTTTTTCTAAATCTAATAAAAGTTTGCTTCCATCACCATTTTTTACAACTTTTGGCGCTGGGCATCCCATATTTATATCTACGATATCGGCAATTTGAGATACATATTTTGCTCCATATGCCATTGATTCTACATCTGAGCCAAATATTTGAATACTTACAGGTCTATTTTCTCCATTTAGATTCATTAATTTTTTTGTCTTTTCATCATTATAAAATATTGCTTTAGCACTAACCATTTCAGTACAAACAAGTCCTGCCTCAAATTTTTCACATATTAACCTAAATGGCAGGTCTGTTATCCCTGCCATTGGAGCTAATAATATATTATTTTTTAGTTTAACATTTCCTATTTTTAATTCATGCAAATACATTTAAATGCTCCTAATTTTTTATTTTATAAATATCGTCTTTTTTCTATTTCCACTAATATTAAGAAGTAAACCTATACATATGTAACTTGTTATCATTGAGCTTCCTCCATAACTTATAAATAAAAGTGGAACTCCTGTTATTGGTAGTAAGCCGAAGTGTCATTCCTATGTTCTCTGCCATATGAAATAAAAATACACCACTTATTCCCGTCGCTATGTATGAACCCAGGTCATCACTGGCTGTTTTTGCAACATACAGTGATTTTGTTATCAACGTTACATATATGAGTATTACCGCTGCTGAAATTATAAATCCCATTTCTTCTCCAACAACTGAATATATAAAGTCTGTAGTTTTAGGTGACAAATAACCTAGTTGTGTCTGGTTTCCATTTAAGAGCCCCATTCCAGTAAGTTCTCCAGAACCTATTGCAATTTTAGATTGTAATACGTTATATCCTGCACCTTTTGGATCTGATTCAGGATTTAAAAATACATCAATTCTTTTTTTTGCATGATTTGGTAATACAAACAAATACGCAAGTGGTAATGTTATTACTACCAGTAATGCTGCCACAATTATGTATTTCTTATCTATTCCCGCAACATATAACATTAAAACTAATGACACTAAATATGCCGCTGCTGTTCCATAATCTGGTTGTAATATTATTAAAAATACTGGAAAAATCACTGTCATTATTGCTATTATTAACTTCCAAAACACATTTAACTCAAATTTTCCTTTTTCTTGAATTTTGGTAATTGTAGCCGAAGTAAATAATATAACCGCGACTTTCGCAATTTCTGCGGGTTGAAGTGTAAATGCTCCTATTTTAAACCAACTGCTTGCTCCATTTCTTGCTTTTGTAAAAAGCACCGCCACAAGCAATATTATTGATATTCCATAAAATACAGGAGATAATTTAGACCATACATCGTAATCAATAATTGTAACTATAATCATAATTACGATACTCACTCCTAGCCACATTATTTGTTTTTTTAATTCATCAAATCCACTTGATTGTGTTGCCGAATATAAAGCTATTAAGCCAATTACACTAAGTAAAAGTGCTGAAATAAGTATCATCCATTCCATATTTTTAAAAATTCTAGTTTTCATCTTTTTTCTCTACTTCTTTTTTTATTTTATTTTTTTCATTTTTTGGAATTTCATTTTCATTGGTATTTTTATTTTCTTTACTTTTTACTGATACTTTTTCACTTTTTTCTGGCGTTTCTTTTTCTTCTTTTGGTTCTTTTACTTCTTCTTTTTCCTCTGCATTTTCATTTTTTATTACCGTTTCTTTTGTTTCCTCAATAATCTTTTCTTCTTCATGTGGAATTATATTTGTTACTACCTTTTTTTCTTGATTTGTTTTGCTTAATTTTCTTGTTTCATCTTTTATATTTATAATCGGAATGTTTGCATACAATGCTGGTGCTCCTTGTGTTCCATCTTCATTTGTTTCTGACCCAAGTCTTACATCCATTGCTTCTTCATCTATGTCTATATATTTTTTTATTACTTCAATTATTTCCTGCCTCATTAAATCTAAAAAGTCTGCCGAAACGTTTGCTCTATCTTGCATTAACACCAAATGTAATCTTTCTTTTGCCGTATCTTTAGAACTTGATTTCAATAATTCTTTTCTTTTATTCTTTTTAAAAATGTTTTTAATGTTCTCAAACATTTACTTCCCTCCAGTTTCCGTTCCTATGTAACTTAATACATTTTTATTTTTTTCTTTAGATTAGTCTATTTTTTTCCAAAAATTCTCTTTATTTTTGCCCAGAATCCTTTTTCTCTACCAGGTATTGTAATTTCTATGTCTTCACCTAAAATTCTTTTTGCAATTTCTAAATATGCTTTTCCTGATGGAGCTTTTTTATTTTGGATAACTGGCTCTCCTTTATTTGTTTGTGTAATTATGTATTCATCATCTGGTACTACTCCTATCAAGTCTATAGATAATAAATCTACTATATCATCTACATCCATCATCTCACCTTTTCTTACCATGTTAGGTCTTATTCTGTTTATTATAAGTTCTGGATTTTTTATTTCAGATGATTCTAAAAGTCCTATTATTCTATCTGCATCTCTTATTGATGATATTTCGGCTGTTGATACTACTATCGCTCTCGTTGCTCCTGCTATTGCATTTTTAAATCCTTGCTCGATGCCTGCTGGGCAATCTATAAGTATATAGTCGAATTCTTCTTTTAACTTATTTGTTAATTTTCTCATCTGTTCTTCATTTACTGCTGATTTATCTCTCGTTTGAGCTGCTGGCAATAAATATAATTCTTTAAATCTTTTATCTTTTATTAACGCTTGTCTTAGTTTACATTTTCCTTCAACAACGTCTACTATGTCATATACAATTCTGTTTTCTAATCCCATTACAACATCTAGGTTTCTTAGTCCTATATCTGTATCTATCAATGCTACTTTTTTTCCCTCTAGAGCTAAACTTGAACCCAAATTTGCTGTTGTTGTTGTCTTTCCAACTCCACCTTTTCCTGATGTAATAACTATAACTTCTCCCATTTTCTGTTCTTCCTTTCTTAGGATTTTTTGCTTGTATTATCATATACTGGATTTGGCAAAAAGTCAATAATTTGACATAAAAATATAAGAAAAAATAAGTAATAAAGTCTAGACAATTTATGAAAATTAATATGTTAAAATATATTTATTATTAATAAATAAATGAGATTTTTTTACAAAATTTTATCAATTTTTTTAAATTTAGTTTTTTTTATAATTTCATCATATTTTTATTATATATTTTCTTCATATTAGCTATTCATCTCATTTATTATATAATTTACGAAAATAAATAATAAAGGAGCTAATTAAATGGACTATAAATTAAATAATTTAGAAATTGGAGAACGTATTCGTTCTATTAGAGAAAGTATGGCAATGAGTAGAGAAAAATTTTCCGAAATGGTTGATATTTCTGAAGTATTTTTGGGACAAATTGAACGTGGTGAATGTTCATTAAGTTTAAAAACTTTGTCTAGTATAATCTATCACACTGGAAACTCTGCCGATTTTATATTATATGGTAAAGAAGAATCAAGCAATGCCCATATAAAGAAAATTAATAAAATTTTAGTGCATTGCTCTGATGAATTTTTAGAGTTCACATATAACTTGATTCATGATATTTTGAATTTTAGTAATAATTCTCAAAGTCAACAGTAAGATTTCAATTTTACTGTTGATTTTGTTTTTCTTCTCTTACTTCCATTATTAAATTTATTCCATCTTTAAATCCTTGTAAATACAGCTCTTTACAAACACTTGCTAGTTTTATATTATAATTTTCTTCAAATTTGTTATATAAATCTATATTTTTATTAATTTCTGTATCATCGATTTTTATTAATTCTTTTTCGATATTTTTTAATGCTTTTTTTATTACTTCATCTAATATTTCTCTTCTATTCAAGTAAATTTCTTCTAACATTTTTTTACCTCCATTAATATTTTTTGATTTTTTTTGATTATTATTCAATAAAAATTTATCACCTCCCAAATTTTAATTATTTTGATAAAATAACTTTGAAATAATTTCTTGAAAAAAAGTTGTATAGTCAATGGCTTATTTTTATCATATTTTTTTGTTTTTTGCAATAGATAATTGAAGAAATATCTTTTTTGAAATATATGAAGTTTTACGCGTAATTTTCAAATTCATACAACTCGACTTCATGATTTTGACATAAACTTCCATAGAAATTAATAACATTACCAGTTTTTAATTTTTGATAGCATAAATCACCTTTATTATCATAAACCTTTATGTGTATGATAGAACTATTATCTAACTCAATATCAAAATAACACACACTTGTATGTTTATTAGATAAGCTACCATTTTTCCCAACAATAAATTTAAAATTAATCTTACTTATAATCTTTCCTCTAAAAAAACATATATTCACTAAAATCGCCATCTTTCTTTATAATATTTGCAAAACACATATATTCAAAAATACTATTTACTAATACATATTTTGCTGATTCATTTTTACCATAACCGGAAGGAACAAATCTCTTTAATACTAATACTTTTACCGTATATATTCCGTAAAACATATAATCTGAAAATTGTATTAGAGTGTGGCACGTGAGGAATTGTTGGAATTCGTATTGTTCGGATTGTTGTTGTTGCGATTGCTCGGTGCATTGTTGTTGCCTGAATTACCTCCGCGTTTAACTCGATTGTTGGTGTTATTGGCCTTTCGATTCATCCCTGTATAAATTTAATCATTTTCTATATAAAATAATTTATTTATTAAATTATAAGTATCTGCATATTTTATATATCCCATATGTCCTGCAAGATACTTTTTCGCATCTTTACTTGATATCTCTCCTTGATAGACTTTATTTGTAATCATTTTTACTTTCTTTTTTAATTTTCTTTTTCCTTTATCTCTAAGTTTCATCCTGTATTCATTTATTTTGTAGCCACAGAAATTTACCCCTTGTTTACCTTTAAATATCTGTGTTTTTTTGTTTAATTTTAGTTCCAAATTTTCTTGCAAAAATCTTGTAATTTCTTTTAACACATTTTTAGCCTCTTCTTTAGTTTTAACAATTATAACAGAATCATCTAGAGATACCTCGCATAATATTTTATATGTAATTTGTGTTTTATAAATTGGTCTTGTTCATTTAAATATATATTTCCAAACATTTGTGAAGTGTAATTTCCGTATTTCTAAACCTCTTTCTCTTTTTTGTGAAAATAAAATTTCATTTATAAGCCATATTAATTTTTTATCTTTTATTTTCCTTTTTAAAATACTAAGCAAAATATTTTTATTAATACTAAGCAAAATATTTTTATTAATACTATCAAAATATTTTGATACATCCATTTTTAAAACATAATATTCTGTCC
>CAKPDO010000046.1 GCA_934148985.1 uncultured Clostridia bacterium | reverse complement strand
AAAATTGATAATTTAGATGGAATAAAAATGAGTTTAAGTTATTCAAAAATAACAGATAAGCTAAATATGCCAGCAGAATTTTTACCAGAAAGTATACTAAATTTATTTACAAGTGACAAATATCAAATGATTATAATAAGTTCAAAATATGAAAATGCAACAGATGAGTTAAATAATCAAATTGCCAAGGTAAATGATATAATAAAATCTTATGATGAAAATGCTCTAATGGCTGGGGAAGGTCCCCTTATGAAAGACCTAGTTGAAATTGCAAATCATGACTTTAATAGTGTAAATACATTTTCAATTGGAGTAATATTTGCATTAATGTTTATAGTATTACAATCTATCTCACTACCAGTTATATTAATAATAGTAATAGAATTTGCAATATTTATAAATATGGGAATTCCAGCATATATGGGAAATCAAGTACCATTTGTAGCCTCAATAGTAATAGGAACAATCCAACTTGGTGCAACAATAGATTATGCAATTTTGATAACAAACAAATATACTCAAAAGAGAAAAGAAGGTTTGAGCAAGAAAGACTCTATGGACTATGCACTTGGAACATCAATAAGTTCAATAGTTGTAAGTGGTTTATGCTTCTTTGGTGCAACATTTGGAGTAGGTGTCTATTCTCAAATTGAAATGATAAGTTCACTATGTATCCTTATTTCAAGAGGAGCAGTAGTTAGTATGATAAGTGTAATACTTGCACTTCCAACATTTTTGATGATGTTTGATAAAGTTATATGTAAGACAACAATTGGAATGAAAGAAGTAAAATGACACAAATGGGCACAAATGGCACAAATGGACCGGTTCTTTTTGGGTCATTTGGCCCAAAAAGAACCGGTCCCAATGGGGCAAAATTGAAAGGAGATAATTTTAATTATGAATAATGGAGTAAAAAAAGCTATCTGTATAGCAAGTACAGTTACAATGTGTGGATTATACACATTACCAATTTATGCAATAAATGAAAAAGATACAATGTATTGCAAGACAAATAATATAGGAGTTGTTTACAAAGAAACTTCAAATGGAGAAGAGAAAAATGAAGATATGCCAATAGATACATCTATAAAATATTATTTAGATGGAAATGAAATTTCTATTGATGATTTAAAAGGAAAATCTGGGAAGGTTAAAATTGAAATTAATTTTACAAATAAAGATAAGAAAACAGAAACAATAGATGGAAAACAAGTTACAATGTATACACCTTATATTGTAGCATGTGGAACTATCTTAGACAATGAAAAATTTTCAAATGTAACAATATCTAGTGGTAAAATAATTGATAATGGAACAAATTCAGTTGTTCTTGGAATTAGTATGCCAGGAATGCAAGAAAGTTTAAATATAGATGAAATAGATATACCTGAAAATGTTATAATCGAAGCAGATGCTAAAGATTTTGAATTAGGTAATATGTATATGTATATTGAATCAAATGTATTTGATAATGATTTTGACTTTTTTGATAAATTTGATGGTTTATATGAAAAGAGTCAAACCTTGAAAAATGCAAGTAATCAGTTAGTAAGTGGAAGCCAAACATTAAAAGATGGAGCAAATACTTATTCTGAAAAAATGAATGAATTTAATAATGGAGTTACAACATATGCAAATGGGGTAAATACAGTAAGTTCAAACTATTCTAAAATAAATGCTGGTATAACATCTGTTAGTGAAAATTCTAAAAAAATAGCAGAGGGAAGTTCTAACTTGTCAAATGGAATAAAAGATTTAAAGAGTAATTTAGCTAATATAATTTCAGCAATTGGAAATATTAAAACAGGACTTGATGGAATTGATGGCGGAATTTCTAAGATGGAAACAGCAGTTGATGGTTCTATCCAAAATATAACAGAGTCTACTTCTAAAAATTCAGAAACAGCAAAGACTTTGACAGCTTTAGGAACAGCTACAGAAACTTCAGTTGCAAGCCTAAAAGCTACTAAAAAAGCATTAGAAACAACAGTAAGTTCTATGGAAGAGAATGAAACAAAAACAGAATTATTGGCAGAGATTGCTAAATTAGATGAACAAATTACAGCTTTAGGAAAGAATACAGCTACTGAAAGAGCAGCATATAATAAAGCTATGGAAGCTGAAACTAATCAAGTTTTAACAGGATTAAATACTTTAAAAACATCATTAGAAACTTTGAAAGGTGTTTCTAGCAAAGTAACAGCTGGAATGAATACATTAGTTGCAGGTTCTCCTGAATTACAAGCAGGACTTGACAAATTGGAAGATGGTTCAAATACATTATCAAGTGGAGCTAAGAGCTTGAGAGATGGAACAAGCACATTGTCAAGTGGAGCTAAGGAATTAAAAAATGGAATTGATACTTTGAATTCTAATACTGAAACTATAAAGAGCAGCAGCAAACAATTAAATGATGCAGCTAAAACTATATCTGATGGTGCAACTACTTTATCTAACGGAATGAAACAATTTGACAATGATGGAATTAATACTATTTATAATTTGGTAAATGGTGATGTTAAAGGTGCTCAAAATAGAATTGAAAAATTAATGAATTTGGCTGAAAATAGCGGTTCTTACAAATATATTTTAAAAGTTGATAATTTGAAATAAATTACTTGACTTAAAAATAATTTTAAGATAAAATTTGGATGAATAAAAAATTCAAAGGAGGAAATAAAAAATGGAGTATTTAGAAAAAGTTTTAAAGAAAACAGGAGTTACATCACTTGTTACATCAATTATATTTGCAATACTTGGAGCAATTTTGATTGCAAATCCAGAAGGAACAATAAAATTTATTGCAATCATTTTGGGAGTAATGTTTGGGCTAGTTGGATTATATAAAATAATTAATTATTTTCAAAACAAAGGAAAATATGATTTTTACAATTATGATATAGCATATGGTGTTATAGCAATAGTTCTTGGAATTGTAACAATTTGCTATAGCACACAAATAGGAGCTATATTTAGAATAATAATAGGATTGTGGATTGTTTATAGTGCAATTCTTCGAATTAATTTATCTATAAAATTAAAGGCAATTGCATCTAATGTTTGGCTTTATAGCTTAATAATTGCTTTAATTATGGCAGCTTGTGGAATATTTATTATTTGCAATTCTGGAGCGGTTATTGTAACTTTAGGAGTTACGGTTGTAATATATTCGGTGCTTGATATAATAGAAAGTATAATGTTTTTAAATAATGTGAGTAAACTAAGCTAATTTTGATAAGCTATTTTTGCTCGGTTGAAACGAAATACAAGTTTTGACCGAGCAAAAATTGATAAATGGGGAAAATAATTTCGGAGGATGTTAAATATGGAAAAAATAAAAAAATGGTATAAAGAAATTGCAAAACTATTGTATAATATTAAAATTGACCGAATAGGAGAATGTTCAGCTCAGTGTGCATATTATACAATTTTGTCTTTTATACCATTTATTATTTTATTAATAACATTAATTCAATACACAAATATTCAGCCACAGACATTGTTTGAGGCAATTTCTAAAATAATTCCATCAGGGATGAATGAATTTGTTTTAAACATTGTTCAAGAAGTGTATTCTAAATCAATTGGAACAGTTTCAATCTCAATTATATTTACAGTTTGGGCGGCTGGAAAAGGTTTATTTGCTTTAACAAAGGGATTACAGGTAGTTTATAAAACAAATGATAAGAAACAGAGCTCATATATATATTTAAGACTTAGTGTACTTTTAGAAACGGTTTTATTTATTGTTTTAATAGTTGTAGGGCTTACCATGCTTGTGTTTGGTGATACTTTGAAAAACATAGTACAAGAACATTTTGGCGGCTTTAAAAATTTTAATACAGTTTCATCTATTTTTACAGAATTGCTGTTTATTTTTGCAACATTTCTTGTATTTTTACTTTTATATAAGTTTATGCCTAAACACAAAGTCACATTTAAAAGTCAACTATGGGGAGCTATTTTCGGAGCTATTGCGCTTAATGTGGTTTCTTTTGTGTTTTCTAAATATTTATATATTTTCAAAGGATTTTCTTGGACTTATGGAAGCTTAACAACTTTGATGCTTATAATGATGTGGACATATTCATGTTTTTATACAGTGTTTTTAGGCGCTGAATTTAATAAGTGGATTGGGAAGAGTATAATTTAATTTTTTGTATTGAGGACGGGGTTTTTATCGAAAAAGAACCGTCCTCAATGCATTTTTTATTATTATAATGTATAAATATTAAGCCTCTGGAAAAACTTAAATTAAAGGAGAAAAAAAGATGGTATATACAATAACTTTAAATCCAGCGTTAGACTATACAATAAGTATAAAACAACTAATTTTAAACGAAATTAATACGTCAGAAAGTGAAGAAATTCTTCCGGGAGGAAAAGGAATAAATGTATCTATAATACTAAAAAGATTAGGAATAGATACTGTAACATTAGGATTTATATCAGGATTTACAGGGGAAGAAATAAAAAGATTAATTGAAAATGAAAAAATAAAGACAGATTTCATAAAAATAAAAGATGGAAATTCAAGAATAAATGTGAAAATTTTAGAAGAAAAAAGAGAAACGGCAATAAATTCTTGTGGGCCGTTTTTAGAAAATGAATATATAGAAAAATTATATCAAAAATTAGAAAATTTAAACAAAGAAGACATTTTAGTTCTATCAGGAAGCATTCCAAAAGGAATAAATGAAGATATTTATGAGAAAATATGTAAAAAAGTAAAAGAAAAAAATGTAAAAATAGTTGTAGATGCCACGAAAGACCTATTAGTAAATACTTTAAAATATAGGCCTTTTTTAGTAAAACCAAACCATTATGAACTAGGAGAAATATTTAATACCAAGATTACAAACAAAGAACAAGCGATAGATTGTGCAAAAAAATTACAAAAAAGTGGTGCTCAAAATGTGCTTGTTTCTATGGCAAGCAATGGCTCAGTGCTTTTGGATGAAAATGGAAAAATATACAAAAAAGAAGCACTTCAAAATAAAACTATAATAAACACTGTTGGAGCTGGAGATTCAATGGTAGCTGGTTTTTTAGCTGGATATCTAAAATATAAAAATTATGAAGATGCGTTAAAATTGGGTATTTCTTCGGCAACAACAACAGTTTGTTCCAAGCATCTTGGAACAAAGGAAAAAATTATTGAATATTTTAGTGGCATTTAAGCCAAAATAAGCTCAAAAGGAGGGAAAAATGAAAATAACAGACTTAATAAATAAAGATGCTATTGATTTAGATGTTCACATACAAACAAAAAAAGAATTAATAAGGAAAGCAACAGAGTTAATGGCAAAAAATGGAAACATAAAAGACCTAGATAAATATGAAGACCTGGTTATAAAAAGAGAAGAAGAAGGCTCAACAGGTATAGGAGAAGGAATCGCGATTCCACATGGTAAAGGGGATGTTGTAACAAAACCAGGACTTTCAGCAATGGTAATCCCTAATGGAGCAGATTTTGATGCTCTAGATGGAAACAAGGTCGATTTGCTATTTTTAATTGCAGCACCAAATACTAAAGATAATATTCATTTAGATGTTTTAAGTAGGTTGTCTACTTTATTAATGGATGCTAGTTTTAGAGAAAAATTGCTAAATGCGAAGTCAAAAGAAGAATTTTTAAGAATAATAGATGACGCAGAAAATATAAAGCTGAATAAAAATGAAAAGCAAGAACAAGGATACGAATTACTTGGAATTACAGGATGTCCAACAGGAATAGCTCATACTTACATGGCAGCTGAAGGTCTAGAGAACGCAGGAAAAGAAACAGGACATCTAATAAAAGTAGAAACACAAGGTCAGTCTGGAGCTCAAAATGTTTTGACAGATGAAGAAATAAGAAAAGCCAAGGCAATTATAATTGCGGCAGATGTAAATGTTGATTTATCAAGATTTGACGGGAAAAAAGTTTTAAGAACAGGAGTTACAGACGGTATTCGTAGGCCAAAAGAATTAATTGAAAAAGCTTTAAATGATGATATACCTATTTATCATAGCACAGGTTCTGAAGAAAATGGAGGAGATGGAGAAAGCGCTAGTTCTAATAATGGCGGAAAAAATATTTACAAACATTTAATGAGTGGTGTTACTCATATGTTGCCATTTGTCGTTGGTGGTGGTATTTTAATTGCAATTGCTTTTTTATTAGATGATTATTCTATAAATCCAGCAAATTTTGGTATGAATACACCTATTGCGGCTTTTTTCAAGACAATTGGTGGTATGGCATTTGATTTTATGCTACTAATTTTAGCAGGTTATATTGCTATGAGTATAGGTGATAGACCTGGTCTTGTTGTAGGTTTCGTAGGAGGGGCAATTGCTAAAGCTGGAACAACATTTTCTTCACTTAGTAATTCTGATGAAGTTTTGGTAAGTTCAGGATTTTTAGGAGCACTTCTTGCGGGATTTATTGGAGGATATGTTATATTACTTTTAAAAAAGGTATTTAGCTTTATGCCAAAAAGTTTGGAAGGAATTAGAACAATTTTGATTTATCCAGTTGCAGGTGTGCTTTTAATTGGAATTATTATGTTATTAATAAATCCATTCGTTGCAGCAATAAACACAGGATTAAACAATTTCTTATTCTCTTTAAGTGGTGTAAATAAAGTTATTTTAGGTGCAATTTTAGCTGGTATGATGTCTGTTGATTTAGGCGGTCCTGTAAACAAAGCAGCTTATACTTTTGGAACAGGAATGCTAGCAGAGGGACATTACGAAATAATGGCAGCAGTTATGATAGGTGGAATGATTGCTCCACTTGCTATTGCATTGATTGCAACATTTTTTCCTAAAAAACTTCCTAAAAAAGAAAGACAAGCCGGACTTTTAAATTATGTTATGGGATTGTCATTTATTTCAGAAGGTGCAATACCTTTTGCATCAGCTGATCCTTTAAGAGTCTTACCATCATGTGTTGTTGGGTCAGCTGTTTCTGGAGCTATGTCTATGGCATTTAATTGTACTTTGATGGCTCCACATGGAGGAATATTTGTGCTTCCACTTATAGGCAACTGGGGATGGTATTTAGTTTCGTTAATTGTAGGTTCAGTAGTTTCTATGATAATCATGGCGGCACTTAAAAAGAATGTATGGGAGTGATTTGATGATAAAAGATAAAGTTTTGATTGAAAATGAAACAGGTCTTCATGCAAGGCCAGCAACAGAGATTTCTAAAGAAGCAATGAAATATAAAAGTGATATAAAATTTGTTGTGAATGGGAAAACAGTGAATGCAAAATCTCCACTAATGATTATGGCAACAGGAATAAAAGCAAAGTCTGAATTAGAGATAATATGTGATGGAGAAGATGAAAAAGAGGCTATGGAGGGCCTAAAAACTGTGATTAGAAATCAAATTGATAAATAAAAAGGAGCCAAAGAGTATGCTAAGTGGAATGGGAATTTCAGATGGAATTGGAATAGGTAATGCCGTTATACTAAATGATGAAGATATAAAAATCGAAAAAATTAAGATTGATAATATTGAGCAGGAAAAGAAGACTTTTTTGAATGCTGTTAAAGCCGTGCAAAGTGAAACAGAAGAATTGATAAAGAAATTAAATGGAACAGAAAAAGATATAATGCAAGCATATTTGATGATTTTGCAAGATGATACATTAATTCAAGAAACAATGAAAATTATTGAAGATGAAAAGTGCAATTCAGCATATGGCGTAGATATTGGTTTTAATAAAATTATACGAATGTTTGACCAAATGGATGACCCTTATATGGCAGCAAGAAGCCTAGATATTGCGGATATGAAAAGAAAAATTTTAGGAAAGATTTTATATATAGAAGAAATTAATTTGTCAAATTTACCTAAAAATACTATTTTGGTTGCCAAAGAACTTATGGCTTCAAATACAGCTAAGTTGGACCTAAAAAATATTGAGGGTATTATAACAGAAATTGGCGGAGAAAATTCGCATACAGCAATTATGGCAAGAACTAATAAAATTCCCATGATTGTTGGAGTAAAAAATGTAACAAATTTAATAAATGAAAATGATATAATTGCGATAAATGGAAAATCTGGAGAAATATATATAAATCCATCAAAAGAAAAAAAGAAAGTTTTAGCAAAGATAAGAGAGAATTCTATAAATACCCAAAAAGAATTAGAAGAATATAAGAATCAGTTATCAATTACAAAAGATGGCCACAAGGTTGAACTTATGGCAAATATTGGAAATGTAAATGATATAAATCTCGTATTAGAAAATACAGCAGAGGGAGTAGGACTTTTTAGAAGTGAGTTTTTGTATATGAATTCAGATGATTTTCCAACTGAAAATGAACAGTATGAAGCATATAAAAAAGTTGCAGAAAATATGTCAAATAAGAAGATTGTAATAAGAACTTTAGATATTGGTGGAGATAAAAATTTAAAATATATGAAACTTCCTAAAGAGGAAAATCCTTTTCTAGGATACAGAGCAATTAGAATTTATTTAGATAATATTGCTTTGTTTAAAGTTCAATTAAGAGCAATCCTGAGGGCAAGTCATTATGGAAATTTAGCAATAATGTTTCCTATGATAGCATCTGTAAAGGAATTGATTGATGCAAAAAAAGTTGTAGAAGATGTAAAAAAAGAGCTAAAGGATAAAAATGTTCCATTTAATGAAAACATTGAAATTGGTATTATGATAGAAATTCCGTCAGCGGCAATCATGGCAGATGAACTTGCGAAAGAATGCGACTTTTTTAGCATTGGGACAAATGATTTAATTCAATATACACTGGCAGTTGAAAGGGGAAATGAAAAAGTTGCAAGTCTTTATACGCATTTTCATCCAGCTGTTATTAGGCTAATTAAGTATGTTATTGATGCAGCTCATAATAATAAAATTATATGTGGTATGTGTGGAGAAGCGGCTGGAGATGGCTTATATATTCCTTTACTTGTTGGAATGGGACTTGATGACTTTTCTATGAATGCAAATAAAATCTTGGAAAGTAGAAAACTTGTTAGAAATTTGAATTATGAGGATTGTAAAAATTTGGCTGATGAAGTTTTAGGGCTTGTTCACAGGGAAGAGATTAAAAAAAATTTGGAAAATTTTAAAAAAGGGTTGAATGACTTGACATAATGTGATATAATTTGGGACGTTACAATTAGGTGAGAAACTAATGGTACAAGCCCCGTTGAACAATAACAAAAAGGAGAAAAAATATGAAAGAAAGAAAAAAAGTAGATATCAGCGAGCTTCGGAAGGTAGCTGTAGAAAACCGTCCTGACGTAGATGTTTGGGAGGTGATGAAGGAAGCTAATGACCTATATGAAGCGGTGAAGCTCGTAGGTATTCAAAATGTTGTAGATATTGAATACCGAGGAAATGATAAAAGCGAGAATGGTATTCCGAGTAGAGTCGGTGCGCTTGCAGCTTATATTATGATGCATAAGTACCAGATGAGCGACAGTGCGTCAAGTGTAAAGAGACTGGGAAAACATTTTGGCGATATTTCATTAGACACAATTTTGGGATATCGTTTTGAAATGAATAAGGTTGCATTAACTTCACTTTCCGTGACTGATATTATTGCCAAATATGTTGGTGATGATGATGGAAAGAAAAAGAAAGTTGTTAAGAAGACTTGGGCACAAAGTTTATATGAAATGATTGTAAAAGGAAATAGAGAAATTGAGGCATTTTCTTTATGGTCAGAATGCGAGAACTTGTATAACAGCATTATCACAGTTGGATTAGAGGATACAATAATTTGGCTGGATAATGGACCAGACAATGAACTTGAGCTTAAAGGAGTGGAAATTCCAGAAAGAATGAGAGCATTTGCACTGTTTGTTGTTGTCCACATGTATCGCCTGCGTGATGATGATATCCATATGAAAAATTTGGAAGATCGTTATGGCCTTAGAACTTCAGTGAGAACCATTCTCGGAGATACAGACATTTTTATGGACAGATTAGACAATATGCAATGTCTGTCATTAAATGAAATTGTTGGCAGATATTTCAAAGAGGAGAAAAAACGTAGGGTTAAAGTAACCACGATCTGTTTTAACGTTCCGTATAAAACAATTGAAATGAAGCTGACTGATACGGAGGAATTCCAAAATATTTATGATCTTTGGGAGGCACTGGATTCGTTTTATAAGGCATCAAAGATTTATGGCATTGATGATGTAAGAGTAAAGTATCTCGATGCCAACAGGGATGAGGTTAAGCAGAGCGGACGCAAGATTCCAGCAAGAATTAGAGCTTTTGCAGAGGAAGCGGTCATTTATATGTATCGAATGAATGATAGCTATGGCAGCAGATCAAGACTGGAGCGGCACTTAGGCTTAGAGTACCCAAGTAGATACATTTTGGGTGATACAAATGTTGTTTGCAACTCAAATAACAAGAGTATGCCTTGCATCAGTTTAAAAGAGCTGGTTGAAAAGCTCTAATAATTAAAAGTAACTTATTAACCAAAACGGGGCAAAGGGCACTAATATTAGTGCCCTATTTTTGTTTTTAGAAAACCCCCAGATAGTCTGGGGGTTCGGGAAAGCTTCAGCGATGAGTAGACAAAAAACTCCTTTCAA
>CAKPDO010000045.1 GCA_934148985.1 uncultured Clostridia bacterium | reverse complement strand
TGGACAACAACACCTTGGACACTTCCATCAAACTTAGCATTATGTGTAAATAAATCATATATATATGCAGAAGTTAAAGTAAATGCTGGAACAGAGGAAGAACCAAAATATGAAAACTATATTTTAGCAAAAGACTTAATTTCAGCTGTATTAAAAGATAAAGAATATGAACTAGTAAAAGAATTCAAAGGTGAAGAATTACTGGGAACAGAATATGAACAATTAATGCCTTTTGCAAAACCAGATGGAAAAGCATTTGTTGTAATTCATGGTGATTATGTAACTTTAACAGATGGTACAGGAATTGTACACATTGCACCTGCTTATGGTGAGGATGATAGTTTAGTTGCAAAACAAAATGGTATAGCATTTGTAAACTTAGTAGATAAATCAGGAAAATTTGTAAAAGAAGTTGAACCTTGGGCTGGAAGATTTGTAAGAGATTGCAATGAAGATATTTGTAAATGGTTAAATGAACAAAATAAATTATTCTCTAAGGAAAAACATCTACACTCATATCCACATTGTTGGAGATGTGATACACCACTTCTTTATTATCCAAAAGAAAGCTGGTTTGTAAAAATGTCAAGCCTAAGAGATGAGCTAGTTGCCAATAACAATAAAGTAAATTGGTATCCAGATACAATCCGTACAGGAAGATTTGGAAAATTCCTAGAGAATGTTATTGACTGGGGAATCTCAAGAGACAGATATTGGGGAACACCACTTCCAGTTTGGAAATGTGACTGTGGACACCTAGAATGTATTGGTTCAATTGAAGAATTAAAAGAAAAGGCTGTAAATTGCCCAGACGATATAGAACTACATAAACCTTATATAGATAATGTTCATTTAAAGTGCCCAGATTGTGGCAAGGAAATGACAAGATTTAAAGAAGTTATTGATTGCTGGTTTGACTCTGGTTCAATGCCATTTGCACAATTACATTATCCATTTGAAAACAAAGACCTATTTGAAAAAGAATTCCCAGCAGGATTTATTTCAGAAGCGGTTGACCAAACAAGAGGATGGTTCTATACTTTAACTGCAATTGGAACTGCATTATTTGGAAGATCACCATTTGAAAACTGTATAGTTTTAGGACATGTTTTAGATGGCAAAGGTCAAAAGATGTCTAAATCTAAGAAAAACGGAGTAGACCCATTTTTACTATTAGATACAGTAGGAGCAGATGCAACTCGTTGGCATTTCTATACATGTTCAGCACCTTGGCTACCAACAAGATTATCTTTAGAAAATGTACAAGAAACACAAAGAGGATTTTTAGCAACATTATGGAATGTATACTCATTCTATGTTTTATATGCAGAAATAGACAAATTCAATCCATTAAATTATAAAGATTTCAAATCAGAAAATGTAATGGACAAATGGATAATTTCTGAATTGAATACATTAGTAAAAGAAGTAGACGAGAAGTTAGAAAAATATGACATAACAGGAAGCGCAAATCAAATAGAAGCATTTACAGACAGACTTTCTAACTGGTATGTACGTAGAAATCGTGAAAGATTCTGGGGAACAGAATTAACTGATGATAAAATTGGAGCTTATGTTACATTATACAGAGTACTAGTTACATTAAGCAAAATTTCAGCACCATTTATCCCATTTATGACTGAAGAAATTTACCAAAACTTAGTTGTAGGATTAGATAGAGATGCGGAAGAAAGTATCCATTTATGTTCATGGCCAGAAGTAAATGAAGCAGAAGTTGATAAAAAACTAGAAGAGGAAATGGACCTAGCTTATACAATAGTAAAACTTGGAAGAAGTGCAAGAAATTCTGTAAATATCAAAAACAGACAACCATTATCTAAAATGCTTATATCTGTTAAAAATCTTCCAGAATACTATAGTGATATAGTAAAAGAAGAACTAAATGTAAAAAAAGTTGTTTTAGGTGCAGATATGAAAGATTATGTTGATTTTGAGATAAAGCCAAATCTTCCTGTACTTGGAAAAGAATACGGAAAACTTATACCTCAAATTAAGCAAAAAATAGCAGAATTTAACCAAATGGAACTTGCAACTAAGGTTGAAGCTGGAAATATCGAATATATTGAAATAGGTGAAGTTCAAATACCTTTATCAAAAGACAACCTATTAGTAACAATGCAAGGAAAAGATGGTTTTGCTTTTAGTGGAACTGGTGAAATTGGTGTTGTTATTGAAACTGAAATTACACCTGAATTAAGAGAAGAGGGATATTTAAGAGAAATTTTATCTAAAGTTCAAAATATGAGAAAAGACAGCGGTTTTGAGATTATGGATAATATTAATCTTTATGTTGGTGGAAACGAAGTTTTAGAAGCAGTTGTTAAGAAATATGAAGATGTTATTAAACATGATACTTTGGCTAAAGATATTTTGTATGATGTGGATGAAAAAGATTATGTTCAAACTCCTATTAATGGGGAAAATTTGAATGTTTTTGTTGAAGTAGTAAAATAGTAAATAATCACATTAACTTAATTTTTCATAAAAATTAAAAATTTATGAAAAATTAAAAATTTAGATTGACAGGATGAATAAAAAAAAGTATAATTAATATACTAATAAAGAATAGCTATTTAATAATTCGAGTGTTTCGCAACTCATAAAAATGGCGAACGATATATTCGAGCGTTTCGCAGCTCATAAAAAATGACGAACAATATATTCGAGTAAGCGCTTGCTCAAAAATAAAAAGCGTAGTTTAATTAAGGGGGGTTAAAATTAAATTTTAACTCCCAATTTTAGTATAAGGGTGATGAAAAAATGAAATTAAAATTTTACGAGGTAGATAGCGAATACATAGATTTTTTAAGAAAAAATGGAGATGAAAAAATTCCAAATATAAATTATGAAAATCATAAGAAATTTTTTTGTGGTATAGTTCTTACTATTAACCAATTTAATTATTTTGCTCCAGTATCATCTTATAATAAAAAAGCTCATACTGTATTTTTAATTATGGACAAAGATAAAAACACAAAGGAATTAAAACCGATATCGTCTTTAAGATTTTCATTTATGTTTCCTTGCCCTATAGAATATTTAAACCAAAAAGATTTTTCAAAGGAAGATGAAAAATATAAAATCTTGTTAAGAAAAGAACTACATTATTGCAATATAAATAGGGAAAAGATAAAGAAAGTAGCAAATGAGGTTTATAAATTAGGAATGAAAAAAGAAACAAGGGAAAAATTTAATATATGTGATTTCAAAAAGCTAGAAGAACAATGTACAAGATACATAAATTTAATGAATAATATATAATTTTTGTTAAAGAGCAAATGAAAGGAGATAAAAAAGTGAAAATAAAAAAATTAAAAACAATCTCAAAATGCATAATATTACTATCAATCTTAGCACTAATAATATTTGCCATATACCAAGTAGAAAAAAAGCAAGAACTAGAAGAAAACGAAGAACTAGGAAAAGTAGGACAAGACCTAACATTAGAGCAACCAGATAGAATAATATATAAAAACAAAAATGGTAACTATTATATAATGCTAAGAGGAACAACAGAATACTCAAAAATATATTCAGAATTATATAATAGAACATATAAACCAATAGAAGGAAAAGTATACTCAGAAAACGAAATAGCAGAACTTCAATATAAAGAAAGCTTCGTAGAATTAGACTATAATACAAGAAGTAAAAACTATGTATATATGTTAGAAGAAAAAGAAATAGGAATAATAAGAAGGTTTACAGATAGTGGACAAGTTATAAAAACAACACTTGATAATGTATCTGACTTAACGAAAAAATTAGATAGCCAAACAAAAAATTTAACAAAATATGAATTTATTAAAGGCAATAGTTATACATCAGTAAATACATTAAAAGAAATTCCACTATACATAGGAATGGAACTAAAACAAAGTGGTACTTATCAAAATGGGGTTTTCCAAAAAATTATAACATCTGAACAAGATTATCAAAATACGCTATTAGAACTAAATTTTATGGCAAATTCAGAAATGAAAAATGTTGATTTTGATGCAGAAAAGGTAATAATAACAGTTTCAAAATATGATATAAATGACATAAAGCAAAATGTTGGTAATATAAAATACAAATTAGGCAATACACAACGATATGATTATGTGGTAAATGTCCTTATGGTAAGCAATGTAGTAAATATAAATTGTATATATTTGGAAAAAGATGAAAATATTAGTAATGAGCAAGTAATAAAAAATTCAGATTATCAAGTAGATGAAAGAGCTAAAGAAGAAGCTCAAAGGTACTTAAAAGACACATATAGAATTGATGGAATGTCTATTGAAGAAATAAATGTTGACAGTGATGGAAATGGTTATATAATAGTTGAGTATAATTATGAAAATTCAGTATATCCAATAAAATTAAATGTAAATAGTCAAACAGAAACGTTTTTAGGTATGGGATATCACTTGGAATCTAATTATGGATACGTATTACATGAAATGTGTAATATAACATTAGACACAAAAATTACAGATATAGACAATATAGAGGGATTAGTAAAAACAATAGAATATATTGCAGATTAAGGAGGAAAAATGAGTACATTAATAGCTATAGTAGCATTATTTATATGTGTTGTTACTCCAGTGCTTTTGACAATATTTAACATAATAAATTTGTTTAAAAAGAAAAAAATAAAAGAAAACTTTATTGACAGTGTTACATTTATTCTTGGAATGCTTTTAACGGCAGTTTGGTATGTTTTTCAGGATTTTAAAGACTATCAAGAAAGCTTAAGACTTGGAGGATTGGAAATAGAAGTTCATAGTCCAATAGCTTCATGGAGTATGCCAACATTTATAGGAATATTTGTTTTAGGACTAGTATCATATATTTTGATACGAAAAAGAAAATTAAATTTGCCTCCATTGGCAGCTGTAATAGCGATGTCTGGAACGGTAATTTGTTCAATATATATGGTAATGTTTATTATTCAAATAAGCAAAAATGTAAATATTATAGAAATACCTTTTTTTATGATATTTCCAATAAATTATATATTATGTAGTTTGAGAGCTCAAATTGAAATTACACAAAAATATAAGGAACAAAATTTAAAACAAAAAGAATACAAAAATAAATTTTTAAATAAATGTAGTGAATTAGTTTATAATACAGATAACTGGCCAGTTTTAGCAATTGTGCTTTCTGTGCCACTTATGGCTTTATTAATTTCAATATTAGTATTATTTGGACAAAGACCAGATGAAGCAATAAAGGCGTTTCTAGAAACAAGTGATTGGACATTATCAACAAAGATATCACCACCACCTGTTACATATGATGGACATTATTTGTGTACAGTTTCTTTAAGAGGACACAAAAAATTAGTAAAGCCCATAAGAATGGGAATTAGACGAGGCGAAAAGATTGTGGTAAATAGACAATTATGCATTGCGAATGCTTTTGAAGATTTGATAAAAGAAAGAACACCAAGATTTCATCATTTTGTGAGATATATTTATGATAAATATGGTTATCCACTTTCAAAACACATAAATAATGCGGTACAAGCTGATATTACATATATCATTATGAAACCACTTGAATGGATATTTTTAATAGTTTTGTACTTGTTTGATGTAAAGCCAGAAAATAGAATTGCTACACAATATATTGGAGATAAAGGAAAAATATGGAATTAAAAATTGATAACTTAAGCTTAGAAGAAAAAATTGGACAAATGATAATAGTAGGAATTGAAGGAAACAAAATAACTGGGAGAACAAAAAAATTAATTTTGAAATATAAAATTGGAGGAGTAATACTCTATAGAAAAAATTTTAAAAATTACGATGAAATGGTATGTTTAATTAAAGAATTAAAAAAATTAAATAGCGAAAATAAAATTCCACTGTTTATTTCAATAGACCAAGAGGGTGGACGAGTTAATCGTATGCCAAAGGAATTTTTAAATTTGCCAGCAGCTAATTTGATTTCAGAAAAAATGGGTAAAACAGGAATAAAAAAGGCCGCAGATATAATGGGGGAAATCTTAAAAGTTTCTGGATTTAATATGAATTTTGCGCCTGTTCTTGACTTAAAAAGGTTTGATACAAAAGCAATTGGAGATAGAAGCTTTGGAAAAAATATTGAAAAAGTAAGTGAATATGGAGTAATTCAAATAAATGAATACAAATCTAAAAATATAATTGCAGTTGCAAAACATTTTCCTGGTCATGGTGCGACAAAAGGAGATTCACATTTTATGATGCCACGAATAAAACTAAGTATGAAGACTTTAGAAAATGAGGATATGGTACCTTTTGAAAAGGCAATAGAGAATGGGATTGATGCTATTTTGATTGGTCATTTAAAAATAAGAGGAATTTTCGATAAAAATCCATGTTCGATGTCTAGAAAGTTTATAACTAAATATTTGAGAAAGAAATATCATTATAGAGGCCTTGTAGTATCAGATGATTTAAAAATGAAGGCTATTAAGTATAGATATGGTTCATCAAATGCACTAGCAAAATCTATTGAAGCAGGAAATGATATAACCATAATGAGATTTAATGAAAAAAATGAAGAAAATGCAATTTTAAAAATTTATGAATTGTATAAAAGTGGAATTTTGAATAAATATAGAATAAATGCAAGTGTCAGGAGAATAATAAAAATTAAAGAAAAATATCAAATTAATGATGATTGTAATTTTGATGGAAAAATAGATTTTGAGAAAATTAATGAGGAAATAAGTGAAATTAGGAAGATATGTCTTAATTGAATTTGATTTGTGGAGGTCAAAATGATAAAAAGAATAATATTTGATTTAGATAATACATTAATAATGTGGAAAGACGAATATGAAAAAGCAGCAGATGAAGCTTTAGTAGAAATAAATTATCCAAAAACAGAAAACTTATATCATAGAATAAATGAAATAGAATCAGATTATGAAGTGGGAAAGAAAAAATTTGACAGAAATGAAGTAATTGATTATATAAATCAAAAATTGGATATAAATTTACCTTATAACTTTTTAAATATATGGTTAGAAAAATTAGGAAGTAGAGTACCTGATGTGTATTCAAAAAAGGATTATGAAACACTAGAATATTTATCCAAAAAGTATGAACTAGTAATTCTTACAAATTGGTTCCTTGAAAGTCAAATAAAAAGGCTTGAGAATGTTGGAATATTAAAATTTTTTTCATATTTTTATGGGGCAGAAAAGCATGCTAAACCATTCAAAGAAAGTTTTATTGAAGCAGCTGGACCATATAAAATGAATCAGGTTGCAATGGTTGGAGATAATTTTAATTTAGATATAAAAGGAGCTCTAAATACAGGAATTGAAAAAGTTATATGGAGAGATGTGAAAAACAAAAAAGAAGAATATAAGAACGAATTAGATGGAATTTGTGTTATACAAGAATTGGATGAATTGAAAAAAATTTTTTGAAGAATAAGCAAAAAGTATTGATTTACATAAGATAATATGGTACAATAAAAAGTACAAAAAATAGTACAAGAAAGGTCGTGATTAATATGTTAGCGGTTAATTATTCAACGATTAGAAGTAAATTAAAAGATTATTGTGATAAAGCTACTGATGATAATGAAACTGTAATAGTAACAAGAAAAGATGAAAAAAATGTTGTTTTAATGAGTCTTGAACAATATAATGAGCTTGTGAAAATTGCTAAAAATGTAGAATATTTAAACAAAATAGATAAATCAATAAAACAAATAGAAGAGGGAAAAGTTGTTATTAAAACAATGGACGAATTAGAGGCGATGGAAGATGAATAATATATTTTCTGAAAAAGCTTGGGAAGACTATACAGACTGGCAATTGAAAGATAAAACAATGGTCAAAAAAATAAATGAATTAATAAAAGATATTAATAGAAATGGACTAAGCAAAGGAATGGGAAAGCCGGAACCTTTGAAATATAGAAAAGCATGGAGTAGAAGAATAACTAAAGAGCATAGGCTAGTATATAATTTTGATGAGAATAAGAACTTAATAATTTTATCTTGTAATGGACATTATGAGGATTAAAAAAATCGCTATATTATAGCGATTTTTTTATCTCAAAATATAAAAATATTTACAATTATAATGTAGATTTTTACACCGAAATATGTTATACTTTATAAACGAAAAGAGCGAAAAGAAAGGAAAAACAAAATGAACACAAACCAAGAAATAGAAAAACAAAAACAATATATGGAAAAAGTAAAAAATATAATAAAAGACCAAAATTTAAAATATACAATTCTAACAATGGGATGTCAATTAAACGAAAATGACTCTGAAAAAATCTGTGGAATGCTAGAACAAATGGGCTATACAAAAACGGAAAACATAGAAGAAACAAATCTTGCAATATTTAATACATGTTGTGTAAGAGAAAACGCAGAAGAAAGATTATTTGGAAAAGTAGGAGAACTAAAAAATTTAAAAGAGAAAAATAATCTAATTATAGCAATTGGCGGATGTATGATGCAGGAAGAACATATTTTAGAAAAAATAAAAAAATCATTTCATTATGTTGATATAATATTTGGAACACATACATTACACAAATTACCAGAAGATATATGTTCTGTGTTAGAAAATCAAAAAAGAGTGCAAGATGTACAAAATGTAGATGGTAGTGTTTATGAGGATTTACCAATAAAAAGAGATAGCAAAACACAAGGGTCTGTTACAATAATGTATGGATGTAATAACTTTTGTAGTTATTGCATAGTGCCATATGTAAGAGGAAGAGAAAGAAGTAGAAAGCCAAAAGACATAATAAAAGAAGTAAAAGAATTAGTAAGTCAAGGATATAAAGAAATAATGCTACTTGGACAAAATGTAAATTCATATTTACGTTCTGAAATGGAAGCGATAAAACAAGGAAAATTAGTAGATGAAGATGGGGATTACAAAGAGATAGACTCATTTGCCAAATTACTTAGAGAGATAAATAAAATAGATGGAATAGAAAGAATAAGATTTATTTCGCCACATCCAAAAGACTTCACAGATGATGTAATAGAAGCAATTGCTGAATGTGACAAAGTATGCAAATTTGTACATTTACCACTTCAATCTGGAAGCACTAGAATGTTAAAAGTAATGAATAGGAAATATACTAAAGAACAATATTTGAGCTTAGTAGAAAAAATGAAAAATAAAATACCAAATATAAAATTTTCAACAGATATAATAGTTGGTTTTGCGGGTGAAACTGAAGAAGATTTTGAAGATACTTTGGATGTAGTAAGAAAAGTTGGATTTGAACAAGTATTTATGTTTATATATTCAAGAAGAGTAGGAACTCCTGGAGATAAAATGCAAAACCAAGTTCCAGAGAATATAAAACATGAAAGATTTAATAGATTAAAAGAATTGGTTGAAAGTCAAATTGCGGAAAATAATAAGGGGTATTTAGGAACAGTTCAAAAGGTTTTAGTTGAAGGACCAAGTAAAAATAACGATAAAATGCTTACAGGTAGAACTGAAGCTAGCAAAATAGTGGTTTTTGAGGGAACTGAAGATTTAATTAATACTATTCAAAATGTAAAAATTACGGAAGACCATATGTGGTATTTTAAGGGAGAAAGAATTAATTTTGGGTTGAAAAATGATGTATTAGATGAATTAAAAGCAATAGCGAGAGAAAATCCTAATTATAAATTTAAAATATTTGGTTCAAGAGCAAAAAATACATATAAAAATACATCTGATATTGATATAGCAGTTTTTGGAGATGTTACTAAAGAGGATGAATATAAAATAAAAAATAGCTTCGATATGTTGAATATTATATACAAAATAGATTTAGTTTTTGTGAATAGTATGACTAAAAAACAATTTTTGGACGAAATAAAAAAAGAGGGAGTGGAGATATAAATTGAAAAGATTTATAGAAAGAAAGCAAGACCTGATTAATGCTACAAAAAGATTAAAAGAAGCATTAGAACAAGATGAAACAGATATTGTAATTGATGGAGTTTTACATAGATATGAATTTACATTTGAACTTGCATGGAAAACTTTAAAAGATTATTTAGAATATTTAGGAATTTCAATGAATACTGGAAGTCCAAGAGAAGTAATTAAAGAAAGTTTTGCACATAATTTAATTTCGGATGGAGAAATATGGATAAAAATGATGCTTGCAAGAAATTCACTATCGCATTTGTATGATGAAGAAATTTCAAGACAAATATATGTTGCAATAAAAAATGAGTATATACATGAGTTTGAAAAATTGGTAGAATCTCTTTAAAGTAAAAAATGCGATTAAATTTATAAAGTTAGAAAAAAGGATAATATATAGAAGGAGTAGTACCAAAAATGATAGTAGATAAAGAAAAATGTTCACCAATGATGCAAAAATATTTAGAAACAAAAGAGCAATACAATGATTGTATACTATTTTATAGACTAGGAGACTTTTATGAAATGTTCTTTGATGATGCAATATTAGTATCAAGAGAACTAGAAATTACTCTAACAGGAAAAGACTGTGGACTAGAAGAACGTGCACCGATGGCAGGAATACCATATCATGCAGCAGAAAATTATATAGCAAGATTAGTTTCGAAAGGATATAAAGTAGCGATATGTGAGCAGTTAGAAGACCCAAAAACGACAAAGGGAATAGTAAAAAGGGGTGTAATAAAAGTTGTAACACCAGGAACAGTTGTAGAATCTAATATGCTAGAAGAAAGAAAAAATAACTATATAATGAGTATATGTAAAGCAGGCTTATATTTTGGAATAGCAGTAAGTGACATATCAACAGGTGAATTTTACTCAACAGAAATAAAAGAAACCAATAATTTTTCTTTATTAATGGACGAAATATCAAG
>CAKPDO010000044.1 GCA_934148985.1 uncultured Clostridia bacterium | reverse complement strand
ACTGGTGGAAAAGTAATTAACAAAATTATAGACGAAACAGGTGTTAAAATAGATATTGAAGAAGATGGACAAGTTTATATTTACGGTGAGAACAGTGAAAAAGCTTATGATGCTTTAGACATGATAGAGGACATTGTTCGTGAAATCGAAGTTGGTGGAATCTATTATGGAGCTGTTACTAGAATAACTTCTTACGGAGCATTTGTTGACTTAGGAAATGGAAAAGAAGGATTACTTCACATTTCTAGAATTGCAAAAGAACATATTAGAAGAGTTGAAGACTATGTTCAAATTGGAGAAAAAGTTACTGTTAAGGTTATTGAAATTGATAATCAAGGTAGAATCAATTTAGCTATGAATGAGCTTAGAGAAAAGAGAGCTGATGTTGTAGAAGGAAGTAGTAGCGAAGATAAGGAAGAAATCGCAGAAAAAGTAGAAGAGTAGTTTTTTCTGATTTGTGTCCCATTCGTCCCATTGGGACCGGGTCTTTTTGGAACATTTTGTAAAAGGAACCGTCCTCAATGAAAAAATGTATACAATATGAAAGAGAAAGAGGAGAAAAAAATGCCAAGAATATTAACACTAGAAACACAAAGATATGCAATAAAATTAGACAATTTTGAAGGCCCACTAGATTTACTATGTAGTCTAATAGAAAAAAATAAAATGAGTATTTATGATATTAAATTAGACGAAATAACAGACCAATATATAGAACTTTTAAATAGGGCTCAAGAGTTAAATCTAGAAGTTGCAAGCGAATTTTTAGAACTAGCATCAACTCTCCTTTACATAAAATCAAAAAAATTGCTTCCAAGCAAAAATGAGGAAGAAGAAGAACTTTCGGAAGATGAGCTTATTAGAAGAATTGTAGAATATAAGAAATATAAGGACATAACCAATATTTTAAGGCAAAGTTTTGAAGAAAATTCAAATAGATTTTACAAAATGCCTGAAAATATAGAATTACCTAAACAACAATTAGATGAAGAATATGCAGAAAATATTATTCCTGAGTTATATAAAAAGTTATGGGATAAAAATCAAAATAAAATTAATGAAAATGCTAAAAATATTGAAAAAATAGCAATTACTGATACGTATACAGTTGTTAGCAAGGTAAAAGAAATGTTTAAGGAACTAATTAGACATAAAAGTTTTGTATTTAATAAACTTTTTTCTATACAAAAACATAATAGGCAAGAAGTTGTTACAGCTTTTTCTGGGCTCTTAGAGTTATCTAGAAGAAGCAAGGTCGAAACTGAGCAAGATGGGCTTTTTGGAGATATTAGTGTAAAAAAGAAAAAATAATAATTTATAAATTTAAAGACAAAGTTTTATCACTTTTAAAATGTATAAAAACTTTGTCTTTAATCATGTAATTTTTTATCACAAAAATTCAAAAAAATTCGAAAAAACTATTTACAATTTGTAAATAGTTGTATAAAATAAGAACAAATGTAGAAAAATATCAAAAAAACACAAGAAAATGCTTTGTATCAAGAAAGGAAGTAAAAAGATGAGAATCTTAATGTTAACATGGGAATATCCACCAAGAGTTGTAGGAGGAATTGCAAGGGTTGTGAATGACCTATCAAAAAGACTAATAAAAGATGGGCATGATGTAACAGTAGTTACATATAGAGAGGGAGACGCACCATATTACGAATTAGACAAAGGAGTAAAAGTATATAGAGTTGATAATTTTATGATAAATCCAAACAACTTTATAGACTGGGTAATGCAATTGAATTTTAATATGGTTGCAAAAACAGGAGAGATAATTGCAAAAGAAGGAAAATTTGATGTAATTCATGCACATGATTGGTTAGTTGCATATGCAGCAAAAACATTAAAGCAGGCATATGATATGCCAATAGTATCAACAATACACGCAACAGAAGCAGGAAGAAATAGCGGAATAAGAGAAGCAAATCAAAAGTATATAAATGATACAGAATGGATGTTAACATATGAATCAACAGAAGTAATAGTAAACAGTAACTTTATGAAAAGCGAATTACAAAGACTATTTGGATTACCATTTGAAAAAATAAATGTTGTAGCAAATGGGGTAAATTTAAATAACTATGTTGGCATTGAAAGAGATTATGATTTTAGAAGAAAATATGCATTAGACAACGAAAAAATAATATTATTTATGGGAAGATTAGTTTATGAAAAAGGTGTACAATATTTAATTGGAGCCATGCCAAAAATACTAGAACATTATCATGATGCAAAACTTGTAATTGCTGGAAAAGGCGGAATGATAAATGAATTAAAACAAGAAGTATATAATATGGGCCTTGGAGATAAAGTATGTTTTGCGGGATATTTAAATGGAAAAGATGTAGCTAAAATGTACAAAGCAGCTGATATATCAGTGTTCCCTAGTACATATGAGCCATTTGGAATAGTGACATTAGAAGCAATGCTTGCTGAAATTCCAGTTGTTGTATCAGATATTGGGGGCTTAAATGAAATAGTAGAACATCGTCAAACAGGAATGAAAAGCTATTGTGGAAATAGTAATTCAATTGCAGATGCAATACTTGAATTATTATTTGATCCTCAACTTTGCAGCAATATTGTTAAAAAAGCAAAAGCAAAGGTAAGAAATGAATATAACTGGGGAAAAATTGCTCAAGATACACACTTTACATATCAAAAAGCAATTTGTGAAACAATGGCAGATAAACAAAGAAAAGAAATGGAACAAGAAAGAGAAAAGAAGACAAACAAAGGAGAAATTACAAATTTACTTACATTCAGAAAAAATCAAGCTTATGCGTAAGCTTGATTTAATATATTAATAGGAAAATCATAAAAAGGAAAGAAAAATGGAACTTGTTGTAATAATAATGTTTTTGATTATCATATTATTAGTGATAGCAAAAATATATGATATAAATATGAGAAAATTAAAACAATTAGCTGAATATGAAGAAACAAAATTCAATAAATTAGTAGATAAATATCCATCAAATATAGAAATATGTAAACTAATTTTAAAAAAATTAAAAAATGAAAATGTAAAAATAGAAGAAAATAAAGATGCGAAAGCAAGCCTCTATATTGCAGTAACAAATAAAATAGTAATTGCAGATGTTAAAAATAGTTATACAAGAATACAGACAATAGCACATGAATGTTTACATTCTATTCAAAATAGAAAAATACAATTATTCAATTTTATATTTTCAAATATATATTTATTATATTTTTTAATTGTTTTAATATTAGCACTATTAAATAAATTGCCAAATGCTATATTATTTTTAGGCCTAATGGTATTACTTAGCTACATATATTATTTTATAAGAAGTTATTTAGAAAATGATGCTATGATAAAGGCAAAATTTTTAGCAAAAGAAATAATGGAAGATTTAAAAATATCTTCTGAAGATGAAATTCAAGATATTGTAAAAAGTTATGATAAAATAAATGATATAGGAATAAAAATGGTCAATTTTGAGCTATTTTTAGGAACGATTATAAAAACAATAATTTTAGCAATAGCATTTTTAATATAAGAAAAGGAGAACTTGCCGGTAAAACTGGCAAAAAAATAGTATGAAAGTAATATATCCAAATGCGTATTTTAGCAGTGTATTAGATATAAAAATAGGATTTTTAATAAAAAATAAAATAAAAGCATTAATTTTAGATGTAGACAATACCTTAATAGATTATAATAAAAATTTATCACAAGATATCGTAAAATGGTCACATGAACTTCAAGGACAAGGAATTAAAATGTATATTTTGTCAAATACAAATAAAAAGCAAAAAGTAGAAGATGTTGCAAAAAAATTAGAAATTCCATATGAATATTTAGCCAAAAAGCCATTTAAAAAGGGATTTAAAAAAGTAGAGGAAAAATTAAATGTAAAATCAAAGGAAATAGCAGTAGTGGGGGACCAAATTTTTACAGATATTATAGGTGGAAATAGATGCAAAATGTTTACAATATTAGTAGACCCTGTAGATGAAAAAGATTTTTGGTATACAGCTTGGAAAAGACCTATAGAAAATAAGATAAAGAAAAAAATAGTTAAAGGTGAAAAAAATGTATTTTAATGACGTAAATATTGTATATTATATACTAATATCTCTTTTGCGGGCTTTTTACTGGAGAATTTGTGAACTGGATGAATAAAAGGCTACCAGAGAATAAAAAGGTATTTTCAAAAGAAATATTTAGTGAATACAAAAAAGAATTTAGTCCAAATTATATTTTAATGGTTATAATGGCAATTATTTATGTGGCAATTTTATATAGATTTGGAATATCAAAAAATTGGGCGGAAAATTTAGACCTGATTAAATATTTAATATTATCTCCTATGCTAATAAGTGTAGTGGTTATAGATTATAAATTACAAATAATTCCTAATAGGCTAAATTTAACAATGTTTGAAATTGGTTTAATATTTACATTTTTATATGGAATGTCAAATGTTGCAATTTCAATAAATATGTTTCTAGGAATGCTAGCAGGTGGAGGAATATTTTTAATAATAACACTTCTAGGTGGCCTAATTTACGGAAAAGAAGCTATGGGACTTGGAGATGTAAAACTAATGGGTGCATTAGGTTTATATTTTGGGCTAACAAATATAATAATAGTAGCATTAGTTTCATTTTTAGTATGTGCAATATTAAGCATATTCTTACTAGCTACGAGAATAAAAAAGACAGATGAATATATACCATTTGGACCATTTATTGTGGTAGGAGCATTTATATCAATATTTGTTCCATATACAAGTTTGGTTGGAATTTTGTTAAATGTTTTCACATTAGGATTATATAGTAAAAACAATTAAGGAGTAGAAGATGAATGATAGATTGCAAGCAATACGAAACAAAATGGCAGGATTAAATTTACAAGGCATGATAATAGTAAATCCAATAAATATAAGATATTTGACTAAAATAGAAGCTGAGGGAATTTTGATTTTAACAAGAAAAGAAAATATTTTTATAACAGATGGAAGATATATGGAATATGTGTCTAGTGTAGTAACGCCATTCGATGAAATAGTAGTAGATGATCAAAAAAACATATCAAAAGATGAATACGAAAACTTTTTCCTATTTTGTGAAAATGTTGGATTTGAAGAAGAATATTTAACATACAAAAAATATAAAGAATATATTAGAAAATTCAAAATAAATAATTTTGTAGAAGCAGAGGAGTTATTAATCCAACTTAGAATGATAAAAGATGATGAAGAAATTGCAAGCATAAAAAAAGCTTGTGAGATAACTGACAATTGCTTTGAAATGTTAAAAAATTATATAAAACCAGGTCTTACAGAAAAACAGATCGCAAGAAAAATACATGACTATTATATGGATAATAGTGAGGGCGAATCATTTAGTGCAATAGTAGCATCTGGCGAAAATTCGTCTAAACCACATGCAGTGCCAACAGATAGAACAATACAGAAAAAAGATATTATAACAATAGACATGGGATGTATTGTAAATGGATATTGTTCAGATATGACAAGAACGATTTTTGTAGGAGAAATAACAGAAGAACAAAAAAATATATATAATCTTGTATTAAAAAATCAAAAAATAGCATTAAACCAAATAAGGGATGGCGCAAATATAAAAGCTATTGTAAAAGGTGTAGAAAGCGATTTTAATCTAAATCAAAATACCTTAATTCATAGTTTAGGCCATGGAGTAGGACTAGAAATTCATGAAGCCCCAATTGTTGGAATAAAAAGTGACTTTAATTTAAAAGAAAACATGGTAATAACAGATGAACCACGGGATATATATAGCCGGAAATTTTGGAGTAAGAATAGAAGATACGGTACTTGTAACAAAGAAAGGTGCAATTGCCTTGACAGAATCAAATAAAGAGTGTATAATAATCGAAGCTCTTTAAATCGGAAAGAAGATTTAAAATAAAAAAGATTTTGAAAAATTGAAAGGAGAAATAGTATGGCAGCAGTTTATTCAGCAGGAGATTTTAGAAATGGAACAACATTTGAAATGGAAGGAAACGTATATAGAGTAGTAGAATTTCAACACGTAAAACCAGGAAAAGGTTCAGCTTTTGTACGTACAAAATTAAAAAACGTAATAACAGGAGCAGTATTAGAAAAAACATTCAACCCATCAGATAAATATCCAGGAGCAGAAATAGAGAAAAAAGAAATGCAATATTTATATAGTGATGGTGATTTATATTACTTTATGGATAATGAAACATATGACCAAATGCCATTAAATAAAGACCAAATAGGAGATTGCTTGAAATATTTAAAAGAAAATATGCAAGTAAAAATACTTTCATATAAAGGAAAAGTATTTGCAGTTGAGCCTCCAATATTTGTAGAACTAGAAGTAACATATACAGAACCTGGATTTGCTGGAAACACAACAACAACATCAGGAAAGCCAGCAACATTAGAAACAGGATTAGAACTTCAAGTTCCAATGTTTGTAAACATCGGTGATGTATTAAGAGTAGATACACGTACATGTGAATATATGGAAAGAATATAATTTTTCGCATTAGGGACTATCTTGTAGCTTAAAAGATATGTCCCTAATACAAAAAGAAAGGCTAAATAATGTTAGAAGACTTTAGAACTCAATTAAATAATTTTTTCAAAGACTTAGATGAAAATATAAAAGACAAAGAAGAATTATTATATGTAAAACAAAAAACAGCAGAAATGGTTGATTTTACAATAAATGAAATAGAAAAAATTATGAATTATAAAGAAGACAAACTAAATGCAATTATAAAAAAACAAGAGCAAACAGACCGCATAATTCAAGTGCTAAATGATAGAATGGATGACTTATATGATGATATTTATGATGAAGAACCGAATAATGAAAATGAGTTTCAAATAAATTGTCCTTATTGTGGCTTAGAATTTGGAGCTAATATTGATGAAAATTTCAATGAAATAAAATGCCCAGAATGTGGCAATCTTATAGAACTTGATTGGAATGGTAACCCTGATGATGAGAAAGATAAGGGATGTGGAGGAAATTGCTCTGGATGTAGTGGATGCAAGTAATTGGAAAGGGGTAAAAAGCTCTTTTCCAATTTTTTTATTAAAATATTTGTAATAATATATGTAAAAGGGAGAAAAATAAAATGAAAATAATTCATTGTAGTGATTTACATTTAGATTCAAAAATGCAAGCAAATTTTGATAGCGGAAAAGCCAAAGAGCGTAGAGATGAAATTTTAAGAACATACCAAAAAATGGTAGAATATGCAGCAAAAAATGATGTGAAAATTATATTAATTGCTGGAGATATGTTTGATAAAAAAGATATAACAACAAAAGCAAAAAATGTTGTATTAAATAGTATTTGTGCTAATCCACAAATTGACTTTATATATTTAAAAGGAAATCATGATGAAGCAAGTTTTATTACAGAATTAGAAGAAATACCATCTAATCTTAAATTATTCAATAGCAATGAATGGCAATATTATAGATATGGAAACCTTGTAATTGCAGGAATTGAATTTGGAAAAGTCAAAAATTACGAAATGTATAGTTCTCTTATGTTAAATAAAAGTGATATAAATATAGTTTTATTACATGGTCAGGAATCAAAATATGACCAAAAAGATAGTGAGGGAATAAATATACAGTCATTAAAAAATAAAAACATAGATTATCTAGCATTAGGACATATCCATAAATATAAAAAAGAAGCAATTGATACAAGAGGAGTATATTGTTATTCTGGATGCCTAGAGGGTAGAGGATTTGACGAATGTGGAGAAAAAGGATTTGTATTACTAAATGTTGATGAAGAAAACAAAAAAATCAGTTCAGAGTTTATCCCATTTGCACATAGAAAATTATATGCGATTGATGTAGACATTACAGGAACCCTTACAAATTTAGATGCAGAAAGAAAAATAGATGAACAAGTAAAAGACATAGAAAAAGAAGCTCTTGTAAAAATAGTTTTAAAGGGAAAAGTTGAAATAGATTCTGAAAGAGATATCAAATATTTAGAAAAAAAATACAAAGAAATGTTTTATTTTGCGAAAATATATGATGAAACAAATTTGAAAGTAGATTATATGTCATATGAAAATGATGCATCATTAAAAGGTGAATTTATAAGATTGATTTTAAGACAAGATGGTATATCAGACGAGGGAAAGAAAAAAATTATTATATGTGGAATAAAGGCTCTTTCCGGAGAGGAGGTTGACGAATGAAACTAGTTAAATGTCATATAGAAAACTTTGGCAAGTTATCTCGGGTATGATTATAGTTTTAATTGCGGCCTTAATACAATAAAAGAAGAAAATGGATATGGGAAAACAACTTTTGCAAGTTTCATAAAAGCAATGTTTTATGGTATGGAAACCAAAAGAAACACAAAAGCATTAATTGATAGAAAAAAATATATGCCTTGGCAAGGTGGTGCTTTTGGTGGAAACATAGAATTTGAAGTAAATGGTAAAAGATATAAATTAGAAAGATTTTTTGGAAAAAAAGAAAATGAAGATACTTTCAAATTATATGACTTATCAACAAACTTAGAAACTAGCGACTTTTCAGAAAATATTGGGGAAGAAATATTTGGCTTAAATAAGGAAGCATATGAGAGAAGTACATTTGTGTCTGGACAAGATATGGAAACATCTATGAATGATAGTATAAATGCAAAACTTGGAAATATTTTAGAAAGTGAAAATGATGTAAATACTTCAGAAAAAGCAATAGATATGTTAGACAAGGCAATAAAAAATTACAAAAAGACTGGTTCAAGGGGAAAAATAAATGAACTTGCTTTAGAAAAGGCGAATATAGAGAAAAAATTAGAACAGTCTAAAATTGATGAAAAAAATCTTCAAGAGAGAAAGGAAAAATATAATTTACTAAAAAATGAATTAAAAGAAAAAGAAGAAGAAAAAAGTAATTTGAATAAATTGCTAGAACTAAAAATCAAAGAAGAAACCAAAAATGCTAAATTAGAAAATTATAAAATGCTACAAAATAATTTAGACGAAGCAAGAAAAAACTTGGAACAAATTGAACAATTTTTCAAAGAAGGAGTTCCAACTGATGAAGAAATTGAAACTTTGATTGAAAAAAGTTTCTTAATTGAAAAATATAAGGTAGAAGTAGCAAATTATGAAAATTCTATGATAGAAAATGAAGAAACGAGAGAACTCAAAGAAAAATTTAACAACAATAAAATTTCGGAAGAAATAATAAATGAAAAAATATCAGATTATAAAAGCATAAATGATATTGAAAATCAAATAAATACGAATGAAGAAAAAGAAACAATTCTAGCAACAGAAATTAAAGAAATTAACAAGCAAAGAAATAAAGACAAAATAGTATGCATAATTCTTGGAATATTGATTTTGATTGGACTAGCAGTTGGAATATATGGATTTATTAGCCAGAATTTAAACATTATAACAGGCGGGATGATTTTTAGCATAATAATTGCGATATGTACACTAATAAAGATAAATTCATATAATAGACAAAATAAAAAAAGATTAGATAAAGAAGATGAAAAAAGAGATATTCATGAATTTGTCGAAAAATTAAAAGAAAAAGAATATAATTATAATATTGAAATAGAAGCTTTTGTTGATTTGTATTTAAAAGATAATCAAAATGATGATGACATGCTTTTAAAATTAACAGAAATTAAGACATTATATAATAAATATGAGGGAATAGTTAATAATCAAAGCAACTTAACAGCAAAGCAAAGAGAAATAACTGAAAAATTAAATGAATTAGAAGAAAGCATTAAAACATATTTTTCTAAATATTTTGAAAATCCTGACCAATCTTATGTTGCATATGCACAAGAAATGAAAGTAAAAAAATCAATGCTAAGTAAGTGCAAGCAAGATTTTGAAGCAAAACTCGAAATGAGTGAAAATTACAAAAAGCAAAATAATATTGAAGAATTAGTAAATAGTAAAACTTATGATATGACAAATATTGAAAGAAGCGAAATTGAAGAAAAAATAAGAAATACTACAGTACAAATAAATACGCTTAATGATGAAAAAAACTATTTAAAAAATCAAATTGAGCTATTAGAAAGCAATTTAGACGGAACCATTGATATCGAAAATAGGCTAAATGATTTAGAACAAACAATAGAGGAAATGAAACAAAAATGCGAAGTATTAGAAATTACAAAAAAATTTTTGGAAACAGCAAAAGAGCAATTTTCTTCACACTATTTGTCAAATATGAAAAAGAGTTTTGTTCAAAAATTAAAAATTATAAGCCAAAAGGATATTGATGTCAATTTAGATGTTAATTTAAATGTTACAATAAATGAACAAGGCTCTGCAAAAGAAATGAATTATTTTAGTACTGGATATAAAGACCTAATTTATATTAGCATGAGGCTTAGCTTGGCTGATTGCTTGTTTGAAAAAGAAAAACCTTTTATTATTTTGGATGACCCATTTGCTAATTTGGATGAGAATAAAATAAAAAATGCACTTAATTTACTAAATAAATTAAGTGAAGAGTATCAAATTATTTATTTTGTGTGTCATGAAAGTAGAAAATAACTTTATTGTCAAATTTAAAATAAATAGCATAAGCTAGAATAATTGATTAAAAATAAGATATAATAATGATAGTGCTTATATTTATCTTTTATGGCAATTTTTGAATTTGAAAATTGATATGTTTAATGGTAATATAAGTATAACTTAATTAGAAATTAGAAAAGCTACCCTGCATAGTGCGTGTAGACAGAATTTTTAGAACCTACAAGTTTTAAGAGGGGCTTATCTCTTGATATGGCGTGCATGCTTGCTTCCATTTGGTCGTAAGAAGCCCATGAGTATTAAGGTTGGCACCCACCTGTTTTTTGAGGAGGCAGGTTATTAAAAATTTTGATAGCTTACGGCTAAGGCGGGGAAGCTTTTTTTGTTTGAATTTTATTTTTGAAAATAGACATAATCTGTTGACAATCTGGCAAAAAAATATTATAATATATTTGTAACTCGTTAACAAAATAACAAAGAAGGCCTTGATAAGGCCAAGGAGGAACAAAATGGCTATTTCTATTTTTAACAACAGTAATGAATATTGCGAGGACTGCAAGGGCAAGTGCTGGGTGGAAGGAAACCAGCATGAAACTCAAAAGAGATCCAAGAAGAAATTCGGCATAATACCGAATAACTGTGTTAACATGTCAGACGGGCCACAGTGTCCGTACAGACATAAAAAGTAAAAAAATAGTCAAAACACAATCCGAAGTGGATTTCCAACTGGAAATCCACTTTGGCTATTTATGATTAAAAAAGTAAAAAAATGGGTGTCAATCATTTTTGAAAATGTCTTAAAAATTTTTATTTATTAGCACTAAATTTTTATAGTTTAGTGCTAATATTTT
>CAKPDO010000043.1 GCA_934148985.1 uncultured Clostridia bacterium | reverse complement strand
ATTAAACTTCCTTTATATCTTGGTATATTTATATTTGGCATTAAATATTCAAAAGCCGTTCCAGACCAAGAAACTAGGCCTTTCTTATTATCTAAAATTGTTAAAGTTCTACTTAGACAATTCCAATGTTTTACTTCTACATCCCTTTTTATTATTGCAACAAAGCTCGCTTGCCTCGCCTCTGATGCCAATAAATCATAATAAGAATCTGTAAGTTTATTTTCTTCTATATCAAATCCAATTGAAAACAATCTGTGTTCTTTACTATATAATTTTGAAAAATCTGTATTTTTTATCAAATAGTCTACATTTTTTATCAAGTTTTCATCTTCTCTTTTTTCTTCTAAAAATGACTTTACAACATACAAATATCCCACAAAATTTCCACTATCTACTGTAGACACATACCTCGGTATTAGTGGTTTTAAAGTTTTAATATTATACCAGTTATAAAGATGTCCATTCCATTTTTCCAATTCATTTATGGTGTTTATTATATTTTTTAGAAGTTCCATTGCTATAGCTAAGTCAATATATCCTAAATCAAAACCAGCAATAACTGCAAGCATTGATAAGCCTATATTTGTCGAAGATGTTCTATCTACATATAATTCTTTTCTATCTTCTTGGAAATTATCTGGTATTAAATAATTATTATCTGTATTTAGATTATCCAAGAAAAATTCAAATGTCCTTTTCCCTATATTTTCTAGATATTTTATCTCATCATTTCCAAGTTCTTCTTTTGGATTTTTTTGTTTTATATCTTTGCTTATAATATGCATTAAACATGGTGCAATAATCCAAATTACACCAATTAAAGCTCCTATTAAATTTTGTTTAGTAGCAAAATATATTAAAGCAATTATTCCTAATATTAAATTACAATACATTAATTTATAGTAACTAATAATATCGCTTTTTAGCACTTTTTCAGCTTCTTCTGATGTCATCCATTCTAACTTATGGTTTTTACTTATTAATATTCTGTATAATGTTATTATAATTGCTTTTAAACTTACATATGCTTTATATGGAAGACTAGCAAAAGTGATAAAAGCTCTATAAATAGCACCTGTAATCCCAGCAATTTTTGGGGTAAATGTATTTTGTTTTTGTTCTCCATCTTTTTTGAAAATTATTACATTCAAAACTTCCAAAATAAAAGGTAATATTGTAATAATTCCAAGTAACGTAAGCGGAAATACAACATTTACTTTAAATATATTTGATATACTTAAAAAATACAAACCTGAAATTATTATTGATATTTCAAATAAACTTCTTCTTAAATTATCAAATATTTTATATTTTGAAAGAAAATTTAATTTTTGGCTTTTAAGCCATCCTATAATTTGCCAATCTCCCCTTATCCACCTAGAAAGTCTTGTCATAAAACTTAAATACCTTGTAGGATAACCATCCATTATTAAAATATCTGACGCAAGGCCACATCTTAAATAACTTCCCTCTAGTAAATCATGGCTTAATACTGTGTTTTCTGGTATTTCATTTTTTAATATTTTAGAATATAGCTCTAAATCAAAAATTCCTTTTCCAGTAAATATCCCTTCCCCAAAATTATCTTGATAAATATCTGATATTGCATTAGAATAAGAATCTATACCTCCACTTCCAGCAAATATTTTAGTAAATAATGTTTTATAACTCACATCTAAATTTATTCCTACTCGTGGCTGAATTAGGCCATAACCTGTTACAACTTTGCCATCATGTATTTCTGGCTTATTCAATATATGTGCCATTGAGCCCACTAGCTCAAAAGCCGAATTTAAACTTAGGTCTGTATCACTATCTAAAGTTATTATATATTTTATTTTAGGCTTAACATTTTTGTAATCTATTAAAGTATTTACATTAAATTTTTCTTCCTGTTCTTGTTCGCTAATATTTCCAAGTAAAAATTCTGCAAACTCTGTTAATGCTCCCCTTTTTCTTTCCCATCCTAAATATGAGCCCTCTTTTTCATTCCATTTTCTCTTTCTATAAATAAAATGAAATATTGGAAATCCATGTGTTTCATATTTTAGATTTAATCTTTGAACTTCTTCTAGCCCTGTTTTTATAACCTCTTTATCACAATTTTCTTGTTCTAGATTACTTTCCTTGCAATCTCCTAGTAAGCAAAAATAAAGATTTTCGGACTTGTTTGCAAGAAAATCCACTTCTAATTTTCTAAACATTTCTTTTACTTTTTCTTTCGAACTCACAATTGTTGGAATTACTACAATTGTCCCCTCATCTTTTGGAATTCCATTATAAAAATCCATTTTCGGTATTAATTTCGGCTTTACAATTTTGCTTAAAATATATTGTGTAATTTGAATTACAAGCTCTGAAATAGGTATTATAAGTAGCAAAAATGACAGTACATTAATCCACATATTATGTGCATTTTGTGAATACTTGCTAGCAATTAGTCCAGATAAAATTGCTGTACACAAATATAAAAAATAAATATATATTTTTGCTTTTTTATTTGAAGATATTGCCTTTTCTTCATTATATTGCAATTTTTGATATAATAAATTTATATTTTTACCAAACAAATAATATCCAATATGAATTTTTTTATTTCTTTCTGTTACAATTTCGACACTTGAATTATTTTCATCTAAATTTGTTTTTGCTTGACTTGCAAGTTCTAAAAGCTTTTGTGATATATACATTTCCGAAACTTTCGTTTTTTTAGAAATTTCTTTTATTTTGTTTCTATAATCCTCTTTTGTTTTATAATCCATATTTTCATAAACTCCTGCTGGGTCACTTCTTAACACTTCTTCCACACCATTTATTTTTTCAAATATTTCTAAAAAATTTATTCTTTGAATTTTTTTTATTGATGTTATACAATTTCCTATCGCTATTTTTCTTACTGCAATATCAAAGTGTTCTCTTTTTATTATTTCTGATACTGATGAACCTGTTTTTAGAGTTTCTTCTTCTAATATTTTCAAATAACTTTCTGTTTTTTTGCCATATTTTTTTAATTTATATGACATATATTCTATAAATGGATATTTTAAATCATATGTTTTTACTTTTAATTTTTTTGTTGTTTTTTGATTTTCAAATTTTTGATTTTGTTTTGGAGTTAAATCAATTAATCTTTCTACAATAGATTCGACTTTAAATTTTTCAATTTGAGATACATAAATTGCTTCACATATTTGCCTTATATTTTCTATAATTGCAATCCATAGAAATATGCCTATATTCCATATTTCGTCCATGCTTAGATTTTTTTTAGTTTGATATGCACTTAGTCCATTTTCTAGTATTTCTCTGTCTATTTTGTTATCTGTATAATTTACAATTTCTGAGGCTAAGACATATATTCTCGCAAACCCTTGATATTTTCCATTTGCTATACCTACAAAGTTTGTATATTTTTCTATGGATAATTCTTTTTCTATGGATTTTGTTACTTCTTCTATTATATAAAAATTGTCAAGTAGCCATTCTCCCGCTGGATGTATGGCTATTTTATTTTTTATATGTTCGTTTAAAAGGTTATACACTTCTTTTATTACTTGATAGTTTTCTTTTAACCTTGGCAATGGATATGTGTTTTTGTTTGATTTTGTTTTTGTGTAATGCATACTAGCTATTTTTTCTAAATGTTCATATAGTTCTTGCTTTGTTAAAAGTGCCCCTTCTATGTTTAATTTTCTTGTTTTCATAGTTTTTTCCCCTTTTTTGCTTTTTGGATTATTGTTCGCTGTTTGGGGATTTTTTATACATTTTTGTAGATTTTGATATGTATTTTATAAATTTAAAAATAAAAAAGAAAAGAGAAAACACAGAAATTCCATATTTTCTCTTTTCTTTTTTATTTGATTAAAATATTACTTTATGGAAAGCACAACACGAAAACCAGTATCCGGATACTTTTCCTTCGGCTTGCCAATTCTTCGATTAGCTGCTGGTGTTAAATATCCATAAGCCTTACATCCTCCACCTCTGATAATTCTAGACGAATTTTCAGCCATTTCCTGAGTCCATTCATCAACATTACCTGCTAAATCATACATATTGTTGATGCAATTTTTCTCACTACTTCCTGTTGGAATAATTTCTCCAGTAGCTCCGGCCGTATTTACATAGTTTCCACAATCTGTTGAATTCTCTACCATCTCAACATATTTTTTGGCTCCAGACTTTATAATCCATTCCAAAACTGAATCATACTCTGCCCCGAAAGTCAAGTGACTTGTTACCATATCACTTTTTTCAAAACCTGCAGCTACTATTTTTGCGTCATTAAAACTAGTCTTGGTCCAAGGCTTTCCTCCTCTTACGGACTGTGGATTTCCTGTCTTCTCATTTCTCGAGATATTAAAACGAGAAATGTAAAATCCACCATATTTTCGAATGCTTTCTATCTGAGTTTCGTACTCTTCCGAAAGTTCCTCATGAGCTCCACTTTGGGAGAAATTGTCGTACAAATAATTTCTTCTTCCAAATTTCTCACCAAAAGTAATTCCGTCCACTGTCCCTGTCGATTCTAAGTATCCAACCGGGACCCAAACGAAGTCACTTCCATCTGAAGTTCTGCGAATTACGAATCCAGATAACCAAGTTCCCAAAACATGGGTGTATCCCTCTAATACAGGGGGATTTGCATAGTTCTCGAAGCAAGCGGCTAATTTATAGTTTTCTAAAACCTTGATGTTTACCTTTCCATTTGCTCCTTTTACAACTTCAAATGCCTTTCCATCTTCTGCCTCAAATACGTATTTTTTGTACCGTTTCATTGCTTTTTTTCCTCCTTGAGTTATTATCTAACGGCTTCTGTTTGGTTATTGCCATTATGTAAACAATATGATATCATTTTTATTTTGATGTGTCAAGGTATTTACATATCTTTATTTAATAAAAAATTATTTTACTAATTGGTTAGCGATATGTATCTCCATTACGGACTTTCACCGATTAACTAAATGGCATGCCAATCGCACTACTACGAAAACCTCTCCCTTGCCAAAGCAAGAGAGAGGTCGAATTTTTTGTTAATAGCCTTCTGTCCAAAACCATACTAGAATCAGCCAAAATATCAAAGCCGCTAATCCAGATAAAAGACCCCACCAAAAATACATAAAATTATGAGGATATATACTAATTCCATCTGGCACAGTTACTGATATTTCTGAATCTACCTCATCAACCAAGGTTTCCCTTAACTTCATAAGAAGATTCGTTCTCTCAAGAGAAGTGGCATCTTCCGGAATACTTTCGAGTTCTTTGTATGACTCGGTCAGATTCTTATACCAATATCCCACATCATTTTTTGGCTGATGAAAAAATACTGATACCACTCCCTCTGTCAAGTTATTTTTTTCCGCAAAAGAAATTGCCTTTTCCAAGTTCTCTTTTGCCAACTCAACAGTATTTGCGTCGGCTGCTCTTTTTATATATTGAGTACATCCAACGTCAAACTGATACCATCTAATTATCCGGACAGTTGACCAGCCCAAAAATAATACTGTTGCTAAAATAGCACTTTTCTTAAATATTTTTTCTAAATTTCCCATGTTGTCTCCTCCTATCAATATTTTTTTGGGAACGTATACATAATATACATATTAATTATATCATAAGTATACATAATTTTCAATACATTTTTAAAAATGGTTTACATATTTTTTAGAATATATTTTATTCTTAATTATCATTCAAATAAAACAATACTTTTTATTCTCTTGGTTCTACACTAGACTTATCTGGTTGCTCTGCCATTTTTGGTTTTTTGACATCTAATTCATTTTGCTTTTCTTTTAACATTTTAGCCATACTATTAATTAAGTTCATTTTTGCATTATGTCCTTTTTGTATGATATCACGATATGTACTTTTGCCTTTTTCTTTAATATCATGATATGTATTTTTCCCTTTTTCTTTAACATCTTTTCCAAATTGTACAACAGATTTTGCTGTATCTACAACACCATGTACGACTTCATCTTTTTTATCTACCAATTTATCTTTAGCATTTACCACATAGTCTACAGTCTTTTTAGTAAACATTTCTTCAGCGTCTTTTACGCTCATACCTGTTTCAACAGCAAAATTAATCACGTCTTTACGTAATGTATCTATTTTTTGCATAGTTTGTGATGCTCTGTCTTTATATTCATTAACTTTTTTATTAATATTCTCGGCTATTTTTTCATTGTTGCTTTGAACTTTTTGAGCAAATTCCTCTCTTTTATTATCTATACTCTCCTTGATTTTTGGTAATTCATTTTTTTCTATACTATCAATCTTTTGCATTAAAGGCTCTATTGATGTTTTAGCAAATTTTTTCGTTCCATTAAACCTTGAAAAAACAGCTCCCACTAATTTTTGAAAAATATTTTGTTTTTGAACAACAGTCAATTTATTGTTTTCTTTTTCATCAGTTAAATCTTTTATTTTTTGTTCTCTTTCATTTAGTTTATCTTCATATTCTTGTTCATAACCCTCTATTGCTTTTCTAAGTTCTTCCCTTTCAGTTTGTAATCCTGCATATTCCTGCCCTAGCTTTGTAGACTCATGAGTTGCACCTAGCTCATCCAATTCGTTAATTTTTTGTTTGACTAAGTCTATATTATTTTCCTTTGTTGCTTTGATAATTTCATTTCTTAATTTTTGACTTTCTTTTTCAAAATCTTTTTTTGATATATTTAGTCTCCTTTGTTTTCTTTTTTGAGCAAACATTGCTTTTTGTTCTTTTTCCTGAGCTTTAGATATTTGTTCCAAAATATCTTGCAATAAGCCATCATATTTCTGATTTACTTTTTCAAGGCTCTCTTTATACTGTTTTAATATTTTCTTTTTTTCATCTCTTGAAGATACGTATTTGTAAAAAAAGATTAAAACTTTATTTTAAGCTTTAATCTTTAACTTTTAAATTTCCTCTCCTCCATAAAATTTTGCAATCAAATCATCTAGTTTCACACTTAATTGATATATATAATCATAATCTTTTCCATCTTCAATGCTCTTATTTAATTCATCCCTTAATTTACAAATTTCATCATTTAACATAGGTCATATCTCCTTTAAGTCACAAAAATTATTTTTTCTTTATTCTCTTACATATACTACTAAATTAACACATATTTTTTGTCACGTCAAGTATTTTTGTGTAGTTTTACAAACTTTCGTAAGCCTTTATTCTACTGTGTTTTAGGTTATTTGATACATCTCGACATCATCTATTATTTTACTACAGAAAGCACCATTTTATCTAAATCAAAATTCTCTTTCAAGACCTGATTTACAAAATTTAAATCTATAATATTAACTTCCTCTAAGTAATCAAACGAATTTATTCCTTTCATAAAATCAGATAAAAACATTCTTGCAATAGCTGTCACATCATTATATTGTTTAATATATTCCCCATAAATCATCTTTCTAGTTCTTTCAAAATCTGCCTCATTTAAGCCATTCTTCTTAAAGCTTTCAATCTCTTCTCTTAATCTATCGAATAAAGTATCGGGGTCATTTGCATTTTCGGCAATCAAAATATGAGCATAATTATCTCCAAATTCATATGATAAACTTGGCATAGAAAAAATATTTCCAGTTTGATACAATTCCTTATAAAGATTAGAACTTTCACCAATAAGCATATTCAAAATTATTTCCATTGCAATATGAATTCTTACTTTTTCATTTTGATTAGGCACTTTACACTTAATTCCTATTGTAAAAATTGGTTTACTAACATTCATTTTCTGTTCAATTTTTTGTTTTACAATTCTTTCTGGTTCTTCTTCAAAAATTCTTTTAATTTCGCCATTTTGAGATGTACCAACCAATCTTTTTTTAATTTCTTCTAACAAACTTTCTGGCTCAAAATCTCCACTTACAACCATGCACATATTTGATGGATTGTAAAAAGTATTATAGCATTTATATAAAATATCTTTATCAATATGACTTATTGTTTTTACTGTCCCTGTAATATCAAGCTTTATTGGATTTTTATAATACATAGCTTCTAAGGCATTTAAATAAACCCTCCAATCTGGATAATCATCATACATCTTGATTTCCTGTCCAATTATCCCTTTTTCTTTTTCAACATTTTGATCTGTAAAATATGGATGTTGAACATAGTCCATAAATTCATCTAGAGCTTCGTAAAAATTATCTGTACATTCATATAAATATGCTGTGTGGTCATTTGTTGTATATGCATTAGCACTTACTCCAATTGAAGTTAGTACATCTAAACTATTTTTTCCATTTTCTTGTTCAAACATCTTATGTTCTAAAAAATGTGCTACACCTTTTGGCACTTCAATTGGCTCACTTTCTCCCGGAACAATAAACTTGTTATCATTAGAACCATAATGTGTTCCCCAAGTTATATATTTTTTTTGAATCCCCTTTTTCGGTATTATCATAACTGTTAAACCATTTTTTAATTTTTCTATATATAAAGTTTCTTTTACCTTCGAATTAAAAATTGTTTGCATATTTTCCCTCCTAATTTCTCAAAAAGTATATTGTATTTATTTCTACCTTTGATGCTACATTTTGTATTTGTTCTCTCGTAACTTTATTTACATTTTCTTTATATTTCTCTATAGGCACATTTACTCCTATAAGTTCTTGACCAAAAAAGTAAATTATTTCTGTATCTTGTTCATCATCAATAGTATTAATTTGAGATATTATACCTTTCTTTTCATTTTCTATTTGTTCATCTGTAAAATCACCATTTTTCAAATCTTCTATTTGTTTCTTAATTATATTTAAAGCTTTTTCAAAATTTTCAATTTCAATTCCAGCATTTATGAAAATATTGCTCTTATATCTTACATAACTTGAACTTGCAGTATAAGCTAGACTTTCTTTCTCTCTTACATTTTGGAATAACTTTGAATTTGCACTTCCGACCTAGTAAACTATTGTATAACATAGCTTCACATTTTAGATTTTCATCTTTTATATCTTCTTCATTAAAGACAATGTCACACCCAATTACCATCTTGCCTTGTGCAACATCAAGTTTTTCTTCAATTTTTCTTTCTTCAGTTTTTTTCTTAGCTATTATTCCATTTACAATATAATTAGCATTTCTTGGCTGTAGATTATTTATATCTCCATTTTCATTTATAATTTTTAAAGTTTCTTCCATCTCGACTTTTCCAGAAACAAAAATATCAATTTTACATTTCTTTTTTAAATCTTGATAATATTCATATAAATTTTTGCTATTAATCCCATCTAAATCTTCTATATATCCATAATTAAAAAATCCAGCTGGTTCATCTTTATACATTTCTTCAATACATCTTGACCTTGCATAAGCTGCCTTATTATCTTTCCTTGCTTCTATTCTTTGTTTTATATTTTCTTTTTCCTGATTTACATATTCTTCTTTAAATATACCGTTTTCAAGATATGGATTAAATACTATTTCAGTTAATTTTTCTATACTTGTTTTCAGCATATTTTCACCTTGTTCAGGAAGAAAGTCATCGTTTAAACACTCTAAATAAAATTTTATTATATGATTGTCCCCTGTCTTGTTTAATCCACAATCAAAATCGGCTCCATACATTCCCTCTAAAGTTTTGCTTATTTCTTCTTGTGTTGTCATATTTTTTGTTCCTCGTCTCAAAACTGCTGTTAAAACTGCATCATATGTTACATATTTCCTTGATAATGGTGTTGTCAAAAATATTGCAATAAAATTTGTTTTAAATTTGTCCGTGTTTATGTTGTGTAGTTTTATTCCTTGCTTAATTTCTTGTTTTTTATATTTCAAATCTATCATTCCTCTCTTTTTGTTTTTTATATTTCTTAGTATACTACAAACTGTTGTTATTATTCAAGTTATTTGGCACATTGGGACCGGTTCTTTTTGTGCCAATTGACACAAAAAGAACCGATCCCAATCCCACCCATACAAAAAACCAAAACAATACTTCTCTTGTATTGTTTTGGTTTTTAATATTAATTAAAATTTTCTTTTTCTTGCTGCTTCTGATTTTTTCTTTCTCTTTACGCTAGGTTTTTCATAATGTTCTCTTTTACGAACTTCTTGAAGCACACCATTTCTAGCGCATTGTCTTTTAAATCTTTTAAGCGCATCTTCTATATTACCATTATTAACTTTTATTTCTGACATTATTTATTCCCCCCTTCCGGTCATACATAAATGTATGTGGGATTCTTTCTAATAGGCTTTTCTACCTTCTTACCCGATATACCTATATATTATACTCTATTGGCTTGGGGGTTGTCAAGGGATATTCCCTATCTTTCCAAAATTTTATTTTTTGGCATATCTTTTAAGCCAAAATCACTTGGCACAACAGGACATTTACACTTTGGAACAAAAGATTCCACACTTCTATGGTCATCAAATAAAACTTGTCCTAAGTCATAAATATTAAATCTTGTAAAAGTATCTATTTCTTCACCTTTTTGGTCATAAATATCAAAAATTTCTTCTCCAACTTCATGAATAACAGCTATGGCATTTTTAACTTCTTCAAGATTTACATTATCATTTCTTCGCACTTTTGGAAATTTATTTCTAAATTCATAATCTAAAATCAGGCAAGCCTCCCAATCTCTTGGCCTTTTTCCACCTTTTTTATCAATATTATTAACAAGCTCCTTGGTAACTCTTTGTAGTTCTATAGTTATTCCTGGCGCTTGATGATTATTATAAACTGCAAGAGTTCCAACAAAAGGTGCTGCAAAATATTTTGGAGATACACTATGTATCACGAATTCCATATTAGAATCTTTTCTCTGTTGTTCTTTCATATATTTTTTTAATGAAAGTATATCTTTAAAAGACCCTTGTGGCATATTAAGTTCCGAGCCAGTTTTGTGTCCCCCTCGAACTCTCCAAATTTGCTCTGCCTCATCTTTCTTTATTAAAGCTTCCTCATCTAAATTTTCCACCTTGTCAACAAAAACACAATCAACAGTTAATCTTGGAAAATGCTCTTGTAAAAAGCGTAAACCATCTAATTTTTTCATAATTTTTATCCTTCCTTAGATTAAAATATGTTAAAGAGGCCTTTTTAAAGCCTCATTTAACTAACCACACATTCTGCAAGTAATTATTTTTTTAGTGTCAGCATTGTTTTGAACGTTTTTCTCGTCTTTGTTCATAATTCTGCCTCCTTTTTAATTTATGTTAATTGCAACGTAAATTGCAAAATTAATAACATTAAAAATTTAATTCGCCAGACACAATGGGTCTTCAGCAAATAATGAATTCTTTAGTGCTAAAGCCGATGCTCTACAGCCTCCACATATCATTTTATATGTACAAATATTGCATTTTCCCTCGAGTTTCTTTTTATATTCTCTTAAATCTATAAATAATTTATTATTTTTCAAAATTTCATCCAAAGATTTATCTTTTATATTATCTGCAAATCTCGGAATATATGAGCATGCTCCTACATTTCCTTTATAATCAATATAAATAATTTCATCTCCAGCCTGGCATCCAGCATATATTTTACTTAAATCATCATTTTTTATATCTATTCCCCATACCTCTGAAAAAATTGGAATTAATAGTGGATCTCCTGTTCTAAATTT
>CAKPDO010000042.1 GCA_934148985.1 uncultured Clostridia bacterium | reverse complement strand
GAAGAAAAAGTTTCTGTAACATATAAAGAATTATATAAAGATGTTGTACCAGGAACAAAAATATTAATAGATGATGGAGCAATTGAATTAAAAGTTGATGAAGTTGTTGGAAAAGATATAGTTACAACAGTAGTTCATGGAAATGGATTAGGAAGTAGAAAAACAATGAACTTACCTGGAACAGTTATAAGATTACCAGGATTAGCTGAAAAAGATATAGCTGACCTTAAAGCAGCATGTGAACATGATTATGACTTTGTTGCAATATCATTTGCAAGAAACTTAGAAGACATAAGAAATGTAAGAAAAGTATTAGATGAAAATGGTGGAAAAGATATCCAAATCATCACAAAAATAGAAAACGTAGAAGGGTTATCTAATTTAGATGATATTTTAAATGAAGCAGATGGTCAAATGATAGCTCGTGGAGATATGGCAACAGAAACAGACTTTACAGAACCACCAATAGTTCAAAAAAGAATAATAAAAACATCTAACAAAATATGTAAACCAGCTATAACAGCTACACAAATGTTAGAATCAATGACACATCAACCATTACCAACAAGAGCAGAAGCATCAGACGTAGCAAATGCAATATTTGATAGAACAAGTGCTATAATGCTTTCAGGAGAATGTGCTCAAGGTGATTATCCAGTAGAATGTGTACAAACAATGGTAAAAATTGCAAATAGAGTTGAACCAGAAATCAATTACTGGAAGAGATTTGATGAAAACAAAGATATCGAACTTACAACATATGCAGAAAAAGTTGCATATTCAGCATGTGTATCAGCAAAAGTTATGAATGCTGATGCAATTGTATGTTACACAAATTCAGGAAATACAGCAAGACGTATAGCAGGTCTTGGAGCTGGATGCCCAATTTTAGCTATAACAGATAATAAAAGAACATTCCGTCAATTAGCTTTAGCTTGGAATGTAACACCTGTATTAGTTGAAAAAGGTGAAAATATAGAAAAAACTATAGAAGCAGGAATTGAAAAATTAAAGAACAAAGAAATCCTTGAAAGTGGAGATACTGTTGTTATTACTGGTGGTAGCCAAATGTTACCAGATGCAACAGATAGTAAAACAATCGGTGGAGTTTTAAAAATATAATTTAGAAAATCCGTTGGCGATATAATGCCAACGGATTTCCTTTGCTTAGTTGTTATTGTCAATTGAATCTTCCAGGTCGTTAATTACTTTTAAATTCTCGAAATTTTTTACGATGTAATGTTTTCGTATGTATTCGATTTGTGCCTCATCGCAATTCTGTGATTGACAAAATCGCTGAACAATCATCTGTGCATCAAATGCAAAGAAAGATAAATCGTCACTATAAGCCATTCCAGCATTTATTACAACGAATACATCGATCAGTTGTTCTAAATATTGTGCCAGATTATTTTTCTTTAAGAAATTTTGCTTATAATAGACCAAAGAATCATTGATGTGTTTCTGCAAAGACAGGTTGTTAACAAAGACAGTTGCTAGCTCTCTGTCAGAAGAAATCATCTGGTATCCCAATTGTCTGGCTTCGAAGTAGATATCTGTGGGATTAGATTCAAAACCATTTGAAACTAAAATCAAATCGGTATATGCATCTACAATCCCTTCAATGAGATAATGCAACTGACCGGAATTATCATAAAATCCTAACTGATGAAGCGATTCATGCACGTAAGTATATTCAAATTGATACATATACTCTTGTGTATTCAGCAACTCACTTAGGTGTAATTTATTGGCATCATCCGAATCTACATAACCAAGTAACATATTGTCTTCGATGTCGTAATTTTTAAAAAAGTCGATTTTTTGCAACTTTAGTTTTTCTGAAAAGTCAATACCATAATTTTCTAGAAAATAATTGTGTATGGCTTTCTTTAAGACTGTTACCTTTTTACTTTGATCGTTAGATAACCTTAAATCCGTAATTGTGGGATTGAAAGAACTATCGTTGTCAACGTATTTAATAGATATGTTTGTTACAAGATCCAAATTATCCGTTTCCCAGTAACTGATATCTTCATATGTGTCGTCAGTGTTTATAAAACCATTGTCAGTTACGGTGCTAGTACAAGCTGAGATGGACATCATATTTGTAATTAACAGCAAAGCGACTAAAAAGGTTAGAAAAAAATTTTTTTTCATATATATTTTCCTCCAAAATTTGTTATATTTATGTAAAAGCCAAAGGCTGAAAAAAAGGAATTTTATATAAAATAAGCAACTTGCTTATGTGACAATAATTATATTATGTTTACCTAAAAAAGTCAATACGAAAAAATTATTAAATTTTACAAAAACTGTTGTAAATTTAAGCAAAAATTGATATACTACCTATGTAAAAGTTTTTAAAGGAGGAAAAAATTATGGAAGAGAACAAAGTAGAAGAAGTAAAAGAAGTAGAGGAAGTAGAAAATGTAGCAGAAGGAATAAAAATATCAAGTGACGTAATAGCTGTAATAGCAGGAGTTGCGGTATCAGAAGTACCAGGAGTATTTGGAATGGCTGGTGGATTTGCTGGAGGAATAACAGAAGTTTTAAAAGGAAAGAAAAATCTAGCAAAAGGAATAAAAGTAGAAGCTACAAATAATAAAACAAAGATTGATGTAAACATAATTGTAGAATATGGAGCTAGAATACCAGATGTAGCATTTGAAATTCAAAACAGAGTAAAAACAGCGGTTGAGAACATGACAGGACTAAAAGTTGAAGAAGTAAATGTACATGTTCAAGGAGTAAATACAGAAAGCATAACAGGAGAAAACAAAGAAGAAACAGAAACATCAGAAGAAACAGATTCAAGTTTAGATATGATGTAAAAAGCAAGATTTGGATAAAAGGAAAGGAAAAATAATATGAAAAAATTAGATAAAATAATATTAGCATTATTTTCAGTTTTAATATTTTTACAATCAATTTTTGTAATATGTATGATTGCAGGTTTAATAAATATAAATGTTATATCAACATTTGTACAAACTTTATTAGAGGGAGATAAATCTTCTAAAATAATATTAGCGATAGAAATTGTATGCTTATTATGCAGCATAAAATGTATATTTTTCGAATCAGGAGAAAAAGAAAATAAAGATCAAGGTATTTTAATGCAAAATGATAATGGAAAGTTATTGATTTCTAAAGCTACAATCGAAAATATTGTAACATCAGTAGTAAAGGACTTTGAAAGCGTAGATGATGTATCTGTTGATATAGAATTAGACCAGTTAAATAATCTAATTGTAAATGTAAATTTAGTAGTTAGTAAAGAAGTAATAATAAAAGAAATAACACTAAATATGCAAAATAAAATAAAAGAAGCAATAAAAAAGACATCAGACTTGGAAGTAAAAGAAGTTAATGTGAGAATAAAAAACATATCAAATGAGAAAGAAAAAGAAAGTGAAAAATAAAAATCAAATAATTTTGGAAAGGATTTTCTAATGGAAAAATTAAAAGAATTTTGGAACAATTATAAAGGAGCAATAATAGGCGTAATTGTTGCAATATTAATATTAGCTACAAAAATTTATAATTTAATAGTTGCAATTATACTAATAGTTATTGGAGCATTAGCTGGAAATTATGTACAACAAAATAAGCAATACGTAAAAGACAAAATAAAACAATTTATAGACAGAATGTAAAAGAGGTAAAGTTTGAAAAAAATTGTAAAAAATATTTTTAATCAAATTTTGTGCCTTGGGAGAAAGGAATGTCAGTAAAAAATGAAAAGGTCAGAAATGAGAGAATTAACATTTAAATTAATATATAGCCTAGAAATTCAAAAAAATGAAAATTTAAATGAACAAATAGAATTATATATTGAGAATAATGAAATTGAAGATAATGAAGCAATAGAATATTTAAAGGATTGCATATATGGAATAAATAAAAATTTAGAAGAAATAAACAAAACAATTGAGAATTCTTTAACATCAGATTGGAAAATAGATAGAATTTCTAAAATTAATTTGAGCTTATTAAAACTAGCAATATATGAAATAAAATACAAAGATATCCCATATAAAGCTGAAATAAACGAAGCTGTAGAACTTGCAAAAGCATATGGAGAGGATATGTCAAGTAAGTTTATAAATGGAGCTTTGGCAAAAATTGTTAAAGAAATGTAAGATGTGGGCAGGTCTTAATAATTTTAAGATTTGTCCATATTTTATGTGAAAGGGTTTGATAAAATGAATTATGAAGCAATGGCAACTAGTGTAACTGATTTGAATTTATATATTAAAGAAAAAATCGCAGGAGATGAAGCTTTAAATGCAGTTATTGTAAAGGGTGAAATATCTAATTTTAAAGCACATTACACGGGACATTTTTATTTTACTTTAAAAGATGATAAATCTTTAATAAAATGTGTAATGTTTAAAAGTTATGCGGAAAGAATAAACTTTAAACCAAAAGATGGAATGAAAGTTATAGTTTTTGGTGCTGTTTCTGTTTTCGAAAGAGATGGAATATATCAAATATATGCAAAAGCATTAGAACAACAAGGTGTTGGAGATTTATATGCCGCTTTTGAAAAATTAAAGTCAGATTTAGAAAAAGAAGGACTATTTGACGTTTCGCATAAAAAGAAAATACCATTAATGCCTAAAGTTATAGGTGTTTTATCATCTGAAACAGGGGCTGTAATTAGGGATATTATAAATGTATCAACAAGAAGAAATCCAAATTGCTATATACGATTGTTACCTGTTCCAGTTCAAGGACCAGGAGCGGCAAAAGAAATTGTAAAAGGCATTAAAACTATGAACGAAGAGAAATTAGCTGATGTAATAATTTTAGCAAGAGGAGGAGGCTCTTTAGAGGATTTATGGCCATTTAATGAAGAAATTGTTGCAAGAGCTATTTATAATTCGGAAATTCCAATAATTTCAGCAGTAGGGCATGAAACAGATTTTACAATTGCAGATTTTGTTTCAGATTTAAGAGCTCCTACACCATCAGCCGCAGCAGAACTTGCAAATCCAGATATTTATGAAATAAAAAATAAAATAAACACTTTAAATGAAAGGGCAAGACTTAGTTTAAAAAAGAAATTAGAATTAATGAAAATGAAATATAATAATTTGATTAATTCAAAAGTCTTATCAGATCCAATTCAAAATATGCAAAACAATTATTTAAGATTAGATGGTTTCATAAAGCAAATGGAAAATGCAATTAATCTAAAGCAAAAAGATGCAGAAAAAACTTTTAACGGATTAGTATTGAAACTAGATGCCTTGAGTCCACTAAAGACAATGACTAGGGGATTTTCTATAATTGAGAAAGATGGCCAAATTGTGAAATCAAGCAAAGATTTAAATGTGGATGATGAAATTATTGTTAAATTTATAGATGGAAGCAGAAATGCTAAAATTATGTAATTTTTTGTAAAGGAAAATGGGCCAATGTACTCGGGACCAAAAAGAACCGGTCCCAATGGGTCGGCCAATGTACTTGGGAACAAAAAGAACCGGTCCCAATGGGTCCCAAAGGAGGAAAAAGTTATGGTAAACAAAAAAGCTGTTATTATATGTAGTATAATTGCATTAATTGTAGTAGGAGCAATAGTTGGATTTAAAATAAGACAATTTAAAAATATACAATATGTTGCATCAAATTCTATTTCAAATACTACAAAAACAAATACTTCGAGTAATACAACAAATAATCAAAAAAATAATGAAAATACTGTAGAAGAAGAAAATACAACAAATGAAATACAAAACAGTTTAGAAGAAAATACAACTAAAGCAGAAAATGAACAAAATCAAGCTAAAGGTGAGGAAGAAAGCGAAGAAAATAACAACACAGATACTAATGTTGACGAAAATCCTGATGAAATAGCATTAAATCTTGTAAAGAAAGAATGGGGAGAAGATAATACTGTATATTATACAATAGATACAAAATCTGGAAATAAATATATAATATCTGTAAGAAGTAAGTCAACAACAGCTCAACTTGCAGAGTATGAAGCAGATATAAAAGAAAAAACTGTTATTATAAAATAAATAAGGAGAGATTATATTAAATGGAAAAAGAAGAAAATTTCGAAACAAAAATGAAAAGTTTAGAAGAAGTAGTCGCTAAATTGGAAAAAGGCGACTTAAGTTTAGAAGATTCTTTAAATGAATTTGAAAAAGGAATGAAGATATCAAAAGATTGTAGTAAGCTTTTAGAAGATGCTGAAAAAAGAATAACTATAATTTTAGAAAAAGATGGAGAATTAAAAGAAGAAAACTTTTCTGTAAAAGAATAGTTTTTATAATGTGAGAAGCAAAAGAAAAAATTTTTAAAGTAGCATATGTGCTAAAATAGAAGGGAGGATGCATATACTTTTAAGTATATGTTAACATATATGGAAGTTTTTACGCAATTAATACATAACAAATTTATATGGGTACCATTTTTTACATGGTTTGCAATACAAAGCTTTAAAGTGGTGTGGGATCTAGTTACAACCAAAAAATTTAACTTTAAAAGGATAATAGGAGCTGGAGGAATGCCAAGTTCACATTCGGCAATAGTTATGGCAATAACAATAATGGTAGGCAAAGAGGCAGGATTTGATAACTGGCCATTTGCTATGTCACTTGTTTTTTCGAGTGTTGTTATGTATGATGCAGCAGGAGTGAGGAGAGCAGCTGGAAAGCAAGCAACATTACTAAATAAAATAATTGAAACACCTGGTTTAACTGGAATGCAAGTTCAAGAAAGATTAGTAGAGGTATTAGGACACACACCACTTCAAGTTTTGGTTGGAGCAATAATTGGAATTATAGTAGGGAGTATATTTTAAATGAAAGTAGTAGTAATAGGCGGAGGACCAGCTGGTATGATGGCAGCAATTACCTCAGCAGAAAATGGAAATGATGTTACATTACTAGAGAAAAATAAAAATTTAGGAAAAAAATTATTAATAACAGGAAAAGGAAGATGTAATATTACATCTTCTTTGCCGATGGAAGATTTTATTAAAAATACGCCTGGAAATGGAATGTTTTTATATAGTGCATTTAATCAATTTACTAATAAAGATATAATCAAGTTTTTAAATGAGCAGGGGTTAACTGTAAAAGAAGAAAGAGGAAATAGAATTTTTCCTACAACAGATAAGGCTCAAGATGTACTAAATTGTTTCGAAAGAAAGCTTAAAAGCTTAAAGAATGTAAAAATAATCTATGAAATGCCTATTTCTGAAATATTGGTAAATGAGGAAAATGCAGTAATAGGAGTAAAATGTCAAAACAAAAAAGTAATAAGTGCAGATAAAGTAATACTTGCAACAGGTGGAAAAAGTTATCCAATAACAGGCTCAACTGGAGATGGATATGAAATGGCAAAAAAATTGGGACATACAATAACTAAAATAAAACCATCACTTGTACCACTTGAAACATATGAGCAAGAGCTACACCAAAGTTTGCAGGGACTAAGTTTAAGAAATATTAAAATTAAATTGATAGATTCTAGTAAGAATAAATTGATTTATGAAGACTTTGGAGAGATGTTATTTACTCATTTTGGGGTATCTGGACCTGTAATCTTAAGTGCTTCAGCGCATTTGGTAAGATATAAAAAAATAGATGAATTACTAGAAAATAAAAAAATTAAGTTAAGTATAGACTTGAAACCAGCTTTAACAGAAGAAAAGTTAAACGATAGAATTCTAAGAGATTTTGAAGAACTAAAAAATAAGAGTTTTAAAAATAGCTTAGACAAGCTATTACCACAAAAGTTAATTCCTGTAATAATAGAATATTCTGGTATAAATCCGGAAAAACAAGTAAATTCTATAACTAAACAAGAAAGATTAACTCTTGTAAATTTACTAAAAGAATTTGATGTTACTATAAAAAAATTTAGAAAGATAGATGATGGAATTATAACTTCTGGAGGTGTTAGTATAAAAGAGGTAAACCCTAAGACTATGGAATCAAAAATTGTTTCAGGACTTTATTTCGCCGGGGAGATTTTGGATGTTGATAGTTATACTGGTGGTTTTAATTTGCAAATTGCGTATTCAACTGGATTTGTGGCAGGAAACAATTAGGAAACATTGGGTACATTGATTGGGACAGGGTCCTTTTGGTGCCATTGAAACCGAGGCTTGGAACAAAAATTTGAGTGCAAGATGATGGAGGAAAAATGAAACAACAACTATTTGTAAATAGAATACAATTAAAAAAAGAAAACATAAATAAAAAAATTTATCCATTTAACATAAAAGCTTTAGAAGATTTCGATTATATAGAAATAAATAATCCAGTAACATTTTTTTATGGTGAAAATGGAGTAGGAAAATCAACTTTAATAGAAGCAATAGCAATTTCTATGGGGCTAAATCCAGAAGGCGGAAACATCAATATGCATTTTTCGACTTATGATGATTATTCAAATTTGTATGAACATTTACTAATAGGCAAGTTTGGTGTACCAAAAAATAAATTTTTCTTGAGAGCAGAATCTTTTTATAATATGGCTTCTAGTATTCATAATGATTATAATAGTTACGACGGAAAAGGTGAAATTGATTGGAGATATGGTGGAAATTTGCATGAGTGTTCACATGGAGAATCTTTTTTGAAAATAATCGAAAATCAATTTTTTGACAAGGGATTTTATATTTTGGACGAACCAGAAGCGGCTTTGTCTCCATTAAGACAAATGACTTTATTATATCATATACATGATTTAGCAAAAAAACGGCTCTCAGTTAATAATTGCAACACATTCGCCAATATTATTGTCTTATAAATATGGAGATATTCTTGACATGAATAATAAAATGAAATTAGTAAAATATGAAGATACTGATGTTTATAAAGTATATAAAGAATTTATAAATAATCCTTATGGGATGCAAAAAAATTTATTTGGAGAGACAGAATTATAGAAAATTTTATGTTGACAACACCCACCAAACAGTAGTATAATAAAAAAGTTAAAAAGAGAAAAAGGAGAAATAAAAATGAATAACCAAAAAATAAGAAACATAGCAATAATAGCACACGTAGACCATGGAAAAACAACACTAGTAGATAGTTTGTTAAGACAAAGCCATGTATTTAGAGAAAATGAGCAAGTACAAGAAAGAGTAATGGACTCAAATGATATTGAAAAAGAAAGAGGAATTACAATATTGTCTAAAAATACATCAGTAATGTATAAAGACATAAAAATAAATATAGTAGATACACCAGGACACGCAGACTTTGGAGGAGAAGTAGAAAGAGTATTAAAAACAGTAGATGGAGTTCTTCTATTAGTTGATGCATTTGAAGGAGCAATGCCACAAACTAGAGAAGTTTTGAAAAAAGCTTTAGCGCTAAACTTAAAACCAATAGTAGTAATAAATAAAATAGATAGACCAGGAGCAAATCCAGAAAAAGTTGTAGATGAAGTAATAGGATTATTTATAGAACTAGAAGCAACAGATGAACAATTAGAATTCCCTGTTGTATATGCATCAGCTAAAAATGGAACATCAAAATTAAATTTAGCAGATGAAGATAGTGATATGACACCTTTATTTGAAACAATAGTAAACACAATAGAAGCACCAAAATGCGATTTAGAAGGAACAGCTCAAATGTTAGTTTCTAATATAGACTATGATGATTATGTTGGAAGAATTGGTGTAGGTAGAGTAGAACGTGGAAAATTTACAGTAGGAATGACAGTATCAGTATGTAAAGCAGATGATACAGTATATCAAGGTAAAATTGCAAAATTATATACACATGTTGGTTTAAAGAAAGTCGAAGTTGAAGAAGTAACAGCAGGTGACATAATAGAATTTGCAGGAATTTCTGATATAAGTATTGGTGAAACAGTATGTGACCCAGAAAATGTTGAAAAAATAGACTTTGTAAATATTGATGAGCCAACAGTAACAATGACATTTAGTGTAAATAATGGACCTTTTGCAGGAAGAGAAGGACAATTTGTAACATCTAGACATATTAGAGATAGATTATTTAAAGAACTAGAAAGAAATGTTTCTTTAAGAGTTAAAGAGGGAGAAACACCAGACTCTTTTGAAGTATCAGGTAGAGGAGAACTACATTTATCAGTATTAATTGAAACAATGAGAAGAGAGGGATTCGAACTTTTAGTATCTCGTCCAAAAGTTATTATAAAAGAAATTAATGGTGTAAAATGTGAACCAATAGAAACATTAGTTGTAAATGTGCCAGATGATTCTGTAGGAACTGTAATTGAGAAATTAGGTAGAAGAAAAGCCGAAATGGTAAATATGGAACCAGCTGAAGCAGGTCATACAAAAATAGAATTTAATATTCCAGCAAGAGGATTAATTGGATATAGAACTGAATTTTTAACAGATACAAAAGGCGAAGGAACAATGGCAAGTATGTTTAAAGGATATGAACCATTTAAAGGCGAAGTTGTAGCCAGAGTAAGAGGAACAATAGTAGCTTTTGAAACTGGAAAATCTGTAACATATGGTCTATTTAATGCTCAAGAAAAAGGAGATTTATTCATCGGAGCTGGTGTAGATGTTTATGAAGGAATGATAGTAGGTTTGAACTCAAGAGGAGAAGATTTAGCTGTAAATGTATGTAAAGAAAAACATTTAACTAATACACGTTCTTCAGGAGCAGATGATGCACTTCATTTAGTACCACCAATTCAAATGAGCCTAGAAAAAGCTATTGAATTTATACAAGATGACGAATTAGTTGAAGTTACTCCAAAATCAATTAGATTAAGAAAAAAGATATTAAATAATAAAGAAAGAGAAAGAGTAGCAAGAAATAGCAGTAAATAAAGGAAAAATGACGATGGAGAAAGATAAACTAAATCAAATAAAACAAAAAGCACTAGAAGAACATATTCCAATAATAATGGATGATACATTGCAAGTAATAGAACAGAAAATGAAACAAAATAGACCGGAAAAAATTCTAGAAATAGGAACAGCTGTAGGATATTCAGCAATATGCTTTACAGAATTTTTGACGGAAAATGGAAAAATAGATACAATTGAAAGAGATGAAGAAAGAATACAAGAAGCAAAAAAAAATATCAAAGATATGGAATTAGAAGACAAAATAAACATATACAGTGGAGATGCAGTTGAAATTTTGCCTACTTTAACTGGAAAGTATGATATGATATTTATTGATGCAGCAAAAGGAAAATATCCATTTTTTCTATCAGAAGCACTACGAATGTTAGCACCTAATGGAACTATATTTGCAGACAATATCTTGTATAAAGGGTATGTAATGAGTGACTACAACAAACACAAACAACGTACAGCTGTGCGAAACTTAAGAGAATATATAGCCGAGACAACAGAGAATCCAAGTTTAGACACTCAAATTCTAGAAGTTGGAGATGGACTTGCTATAACGAAGCTAAAAGGAAAGGATTTATAAATATGAAAAAAGTTGAACTATTAGCACCAGCAGGCTCATATGAAAAAGCAAAAATAGCTTTCTTGTATGGGGCAGATGCTGTATATTGTGGGACAGCTAGTTTATCATTAAGGTCAAGAGCAGCAATAGATGATGATGATTTAATGAAAACAATAGAATATGCTCATCAGCTTGGAAAAAAAGTATATGTTGCAATGAATATATATGCATTTGATACAGATTATGATGAAATAATTAAAATGTGTAAAAAGTTAGAAGAGGTAAAACCAGATGGAATAATTGCAGCAGACCCTGGAGTTATAAGTACAGTATTAAAGTATGCTCCAAGCGTACCGGTAAATGTAAGTACACAAAGCAATTTAGTAAGTTTAGAAGCATGCAAGTTTTGGTATAATCAAGGTTGCAAAAGAATGATTATGGCAAGAGAAATGGATAAAAATCAATTAAAATACATAATGGAAAATAAACCAGAAGAAATGGAAATAGAGATATTTATTCATGGTGCAATATGTTTTTCATATTCTGGAAGATGTTTTTTAAGTGATTTTTTATGCGGAAGAAGTGCAAACTATGGAAGTTGTGCACAAAGTTGCAGATGGTCATATAATGTATATTTAGAAGAAAAAAA
>CAKPDO010000041.1 GCA_934148985.1 uncultured Clostridia bacterium | reverse complement strand
CCAATTTTATATGTAAATGAAAAAACTGTTAGAGCTCAAATTGCTGTTGGTGTTCAAACATATGAAAGATATTTTGGTAAAAAGCCTCGTGGCATTTGGCTTCCAGAATGCGGATATGTTCCAGAGGCTGATAAATATTTAAGAGAATTTGGCGTAGATTATGCAATTGTTGAATCACATGGTGTTTTATATGCCAATCCCACTCCTGTTTATGGTACACTAGCTCCAATAGTTTCTCCTCAAGGTTTTACAGTTTTTGGACGTGATATGGAATCTTCAAGACAGGTTTGGAGCTCAATCAATGGTTATCCTGGTGACTTTAACTATAGAGATTTTTATAGAGATATTGGCTATGAAGCTGATTATGACTATATAAAGCCTTATATTGCTCATAATGGTGTTAGAGTTCATACAGGTATAAAATACCACCGAATTACAGGTGATACTGATAATAAAGACATTTATGATATTCAGTGGGCAAAAGATTCAGCTGAACGTCAAGCTGGCCATTTCTTAAATTCCAGAACTCAGCAAATTGAAAATGCATCACATTATATGAATAAACCTCCTATTGTCTTATGTCCTTATGATGCCGAACTTTATGGACATTGGTGGTATGAAGGTCCTTATTGGTTATACATTTTATTTAAGAAAATCTATTACGATGAATGTAATTTTGAGCTTATTACACCATCTGAATATATGGATAAATATCCAGAAATTCAACAATGCCAGCCTTGTAGGTCAAGTTGGGGTGCAAATGGTTATAGTGAAGTATGGCTTAATCCATCAAATGATTATGCTCATAAACATTTACACACTGCTGGTGATAGAATGTGTGAACTTGCTTATAAATTTAGAGATTCTTATGATATATTAAATGATTTAGAATGTCAAATTAAAAAATTAAAAAATGATAAAAAACCTATTACACAGATTACATCTTCGGCTAAATATAGGAATACTAAATTGCAAGTTAGAGCTTTAAATCAAGCTGCACGTGAGCTGCTTCTTGCTCAAAGTAGTGACTGGTTGTTTATCATAACTAATAATACTATGGTAGATTATGCTCATAGAAGAATTAAAGACCATATTGGTAGATTTACAAGACTTTATAACGAGCTTAATTCTAATAAAATTGATAGAAAGTTCTTGAAAGAAATTGAAGAAAAAGATTGTGTTTTTCCTGATATTGACTACAGAATTTATTTATAATTTTTACGAATACTTTCACAAATTTTGTATATACTTTTGGTAAAGAAATTTGTGGAGGTATTTTATTTTATGGATTTAAAACGTGTTAATTCTATTTTATCTAATGATGAAAAATTTGATGTTTTTTATAAGGACAGGCCTGTTTGGATCCAAGGCATTTCAAATGATTTGGCTAAAATTGGTTTTGTTGATAATTTTGAAGAAATGGATGTTAATATTTCCGAATTGTATGAAAAATAATAAAACTAACTATAAGATAGATTTTTTCTATCCTATAGTTAGTTTATATTTATATAAAAATTCTAAAGAAAGCTTTTTTTAATTAAACTGTTTCATCATCATTTTTATTAATCTCTTTAATTAGTTCCAACTGTGAAATCAAAAGTGACTCCATTTTTGCTTTATAAATATCAAATTGTTTTTGAACATCTTCTAATTCTTTTTTCTTAACTAAAATTTGATTTTGAATATAATCAACCTCTTTTTGAGATGAAGATTTTGCATCATTTACAATTTGATCTGCTTTTTGTTTTGCAATATTTTTTACTTCTTCTGCTGTAGATTGAGCCATAAGTAAAGTGTTTTGCAAAGTTTCTTCAATATTTTTATAATGTTCCAAACTTGCATTTAGTTCCTCTACCTTTTTTGAAACCTCATTTAATTCTTTTTGTTTTTTTGCATAATCTACTCCAATTTCATCTAGGAAATCATCTACTTCTTCTACATTATATCCATTTACAATTTGTTTTGAAAATTTTTTATTTTCTATGTCTAGTGGTGTAAGCATTGTTTAGCCCCCTTTTTTAGTTAATACTATTCTTATTTAACCAAGAAACTGATAATTTATTCTTAATTTCTTCTCTTGCCATTTCATTTGTTATCTCATAGTTTATTGGCGCAATTAAGAAAATTGAATTTGATACTTTTTGAATATGTGCATCTAATGCATATACTCCTCCACTTATGAAATCCACTATACGTCTTGCGACATCTTTATTTACATATTCTAAATTTACTATTACTGATTTCTTCTCTTTTAAGAACCCACATATTTCTTCTGATTGCTCAAAACTTGTTGGTTGAGAAATCACCATTCTTATAGATTGGTTTTGTGGCATTGAAACAACCTTATTATTTTTCTTTATAAAACTTTTCTTTTCTTCTTCTGGTTGTTCTTCTTCGTAATCATAATCATATACATCTTCGTTTTCTTCATCTTCTTCGGCTTGGTCCATTCCGAATAAATTCCAAACTTTGCTCATTATTGCACTTGACATTTTCTTTCCTCCTAAAACGTTTTTCGCTTTTTATTCAATATAGGATTAGTATCTAACATTTTGTTAAAAAAGTCAATAGTTTCCAGAAAATGTAATATTAATTTAATATTTCTGTAATATTTTTGTAATATTTCATTTTGTTGGATATAATAATATATTATCATATTGAGATATTTTATTATAATTTTTCGTGTCAATTCCTAGTGCTTGTAGCTCTTCGTTTTTATATTGGTTAATTATTGAGTATTTATCATTTTTCTTTAATACTTTTACTATTACTTTTTGTTCTTGTCCCGCTTTTTTCCTCACAACATATTTTAATCCATTTTCATCTTCTTGTACTGCACTATTTGGTACTTTTAAACCTGAATAGCTCCACCAAGTAATGTTAAATGAAATTTTTCTATATTGAATTAATTCATCTGTTAATGTTTTTAAATCAAAAACTATTAAAACTTTATCATCTTCTTGTTTTGCAACATATTTTACTTCTGAATCAATTTCATTTCCGCTTGATAGTGTTATTGTTACACTATCCCCTACTTCAGCTTTTTTTGCTGCATCACTATTTAATATCGCCGCTAAATAACAATCGAAATTATTAATAATTTTTCCGTTCTTCTTGAGATGATGATATTATTTTTCCAGTTTTTAATCCTAAATTTTCTAATTTTTCCTCTGTTAAATTGCTAAAATCACTTGAAGTTAATACACTTTCTAATCCATCTACTCTATAAGATACAACACCAGATTCTGGAGCTGTTATGTATTCTGACCCCGACGTAAGCTGGCTTTCATAAGTTTCTTTTTGCTTTGTTAGCTCTTTAATATATGTCCCACTTTGACTTGATGAACCTATTATTTTTGCTTTTTTGCTTGTTATTTCTTCTATTTCTTTTTTATATTCGGTTATTGTATGTATATCTGTTAATTCTCTCAAATTTTGCGTTTTTTCATCAATCTGCTTTTCCAGACTTTTTATGTCTGTTGGAAGTCTAGTGGTCTGTTTCGAAAGTGCATCTTGTATTTTTAGATTTATTTCTTCAATTTTAGCTTTTAGCTCATCTTCTTGGCTACTGCTATATCTAAAAACTGTTTGTCCTTTTGCTGCTCTTTCTCCTTCAGATACAACAGGAGTTAGCCCATTTTTGTAATTTTCTCCCTTTAATACTTGTTCTTCTCTAATTATGTATCCGAGTTGATGATTCTTCCAAAGTTAAAACACCATTATTTACAATCAAAGTATCTCCTGGCTTTCTTACAAGTAAAAAAATCGAACAGAAAATGTATATTACTATAACACCAAATATCAAATATATTATATGTTTCTTTTCAAATTTCTTACCTTTTAAATCTTCAAAATTTATTATTTTTCCCAATTCATTACCTCCAAAATAATGTCTATATTATTTTGCGTTTTTTCTAATCCGTTTAACCATTTTATGTTTTCTATTCTCTTAAACCATGTTATCTGTCTTTTTGCATATCTTCTAGTTTCTTGTTTTATTTTTTCAATTGCTTCTTCTTTTGTAATTTTTCCATCAAAATATTGAACAATTTCTTTATATCCTATAGCTTGCATTGCTGTAGGAAATTCTGGATATTTTTCTATAAGTTTTCTTACTTCTTCAATCAATCCTTGCTCAATCATCATATCCACTCTTTTATTTATTCTTTCATACAATATTGTTCTTTCAATGTTTATAGCAAATACATTATAATCATATTTTACTTCATTTTTTCTAGATATTTCTTCTTGTTCTGTTTTTGTTTTTCCTGTTGCATTATAAATTTCTAATATTCTTAATATCCTTTTTTGGTCATTTGGGCTGATTTTCTCCATTGCCTTTTCATCAATTCTTTTAGCCTCTTCATACAAACTTTTTAAACCTTCTTCACTTTGAGCAATTTTCATTAGTTTTTCCCTATATTTTCCGTCAAACTCTATATTAGAATATTCAATGCCATATATAAGGCTATTGGCATACAATCCAGTTCCACCTACTACTATTGGAACTTTTCCATTTTTTAAAATTTCTTCTATCGCTAGTTCTGCTTTCTTTTTATATTCAGCAACACTAAATCTTTGAGTAGGTATTACCTCATCTATCATATAATGCTTTATTCCTTGCATTTCTTCCTTACTAGGCTTTGCTGAGCCTATGTCCATATCCTTATATATTTGCATAGAATCACAAGATACTATTTCTCCATTTATTTTTTTTGCAAGTTCTATTGATAAAGATGTTTTCCCAGAAGCTGTTGGGCCTACAATTACAATTACTTTTGGTTTCATATTTCTCCTTTATTTACTATTTAACATTTGAATTATTCCTTTTTGAAAATCTTTCATGTATATTATTTCTATTAAAGTTGATATTGCAAGTATTATTGCCAATATTATTATTTTTCTCTTTATTTTTTCATTTTCCTCTATTTTTTGCTTTATTTGGGTCTTTATTATTGCTATATGTGGCAAACTCAAAAATCCATTTATTGGTGTAAGTAACAAAGTTGTCATTTTTCTTACTTCTTTTACCATTTCTGGTTTTGGATATTTTATTCCTATTTTTGATATTGTAAAATATATTAAAGTTATTAGAAATATTACTATAGTTCCTATTGCTGTATATTTTATTCTTTCTACCGTGCTTTCATAATCTTTTGTGTTATTCCATGTCCAAAGTATTAGTACACAGAAAAGTAGTGCTATTATTAAATATATTAATATATTCATTTTTTCTCCTCTAAAAATTCTAATATTGCATTTTTAGTTTCTTCCCATATATTATTTACATTTTCTACTAATGGTTTCATTTTTTCCCAATTTAATTGAAATGAATAAGCATGCCTATAAAAATGTCTAAATGTTGCATACTCTCTTAATTTTAAATATAAATTTTCATTTATAATTTCCTCTCTATAGCCGTTTTCACTTGCCATTTGATGTAATAACTCTTGATGTGATTTTGTTCCACTTGGTACATTTTTATCAACATTTTTTGCTATTATTTCAAATATATTCTCTAATCCATTATAAAAAGAATGTAAAACACTTCCTAGTATTGTCATATCAAACAAATCAGGTTCTTCTATCTCTACTTTATTAAATATGAGTTCATATTCTAAAAATAACCTATCTATATCTTTCACTTTAAAATTTATTTGTTCTATTACAATTTTATCCAACTTTTAATAAACCTCCAACTTTTAATAGCATTTGGGAAAACCTATTTTCCTCATCGTCTAAATCTATAAGGTCAAATTCATTTTTTAGTTCAAACATTAAAATACTAGCTACTTTATAAAACTTTTCTGATTCAAGCCCTCTTACTGCAATGTCGATATCTGAATTCATATTAAATTTCCCATTGGCAATTGAACCAAAAATAAATACTTCTTTTGCCCCATTTTCTTTTAAGATTTCTATTGCTTTTTCTATATCATCTTTATAAGAATTAGGTAAGCTTTTTATTTTTTCTTCCAAATTTAATCACATTCTTCCCTTTTAAATTTTTATTTTATAATATGCTCTATTCTTCTCCCTCAAAAAATTCTTTGAATTTTTCTTCATTGATCTTCTCGTTTTTCAAAAGCTCCTCAGCAACAAGGTCAAGCTTATCCATATGTTGTCTTAAAATAATTTGAGCATCATTATAAGCTGTATCTATTAATTTCTTGACTTCTTCACCTATTTTATCTCCCATTTCCTTACCGAACATATCTAACTCATACTCTCCATTTTCATTTTTCAAAGAAATTGGTCCAATAAAATCATTCATACCATATTTAACAATCATATCTTTAGCAATTGCTGTTGCAACCTCTATATCATTACTTGCTCCTGTAGAAATGTCATCTAAAGCTACTCTTTCTGCTGCTCTACCGCCTAATAAAGCAATTAATTTTTCTTCCATTTCTGTTTTAGAAATATAAGATTTATCCTCATCTGTTTTGTACATAGTGTAGCCACCTGCCATACCTCTTGGTATAATTGAAATTTCTTTTACTTTTTTTTGAGTAGGTAAATACCAGCTAACTATTGCATGTCCTGCTTCGTGGTAAGCTGTTAGACGTTTATCTTTATCTGATATAACTCTTGCTTTTTTCTCTAGCCCAACTGTTACTTTTTTAACCGCTTCTTCTATATCATCATTTTGTATTTTTTCATGTTCACGTTTTGTTGCAATTATTGCTGCTTCATTCAAAATATTAGCAAGTTCTGCTCCTGTAAATCCTGCGGTATCTTCTGCTATACTTTCAAATGATACATCATCTGCAATTTTTTTGCCTTTACTATGAATTTTTAATATTTCTTCTCTGCCTTTTCTATCAGGTGCTGGAACTGTTATTTGTCTGTCAAATCTTCCTGGTCTTAATAGTGCTTTATCTAACATTTCAGGCCTGTTTGTTGCTGCTAATACTATTATTGTTTCTTCAGATGAAAAACCATCCATTTCAACTAATAATTGATTTAATGTTTGGTTATTTTCTGACTCAGCTCCGCTTCCACTTGTTCTTCTTGAACCTATTGCATCTATTTCATCAATAAAAACAATACATGGTGCTAATTTTCTTGCTTTTTCAAATAATTTTCTAACTCTTGATGCACCAAGTCCTGCAAACATTTCTATAAATTCTGATCCACTCATAGAAATAAAAGGAACTCCAGCTTCTCCTGCTATTGCCTTTGCAATTAAAGTCTTTCCTGTTCCTGGTTTTCCATAAAGTAACACACCTTTTGGTATTTTTGCTCCCATTTCAATGAATTTTTTAGGTTCTTTTAAAAATTGAACAAGTTCAACCATTTCTTCTTTTTCTTCATCAAGACCTGCTATATCTGAAAATTTAACTTTCGTTTTTCTTTCTGTTTCATCATATACCTCTCCTCTATCTCCTAAACCTTGCATTTTAAATATCATTATAAACAAAGCTACCATTATAATTGTTGGAAGCAAAGAAAAGAAATATGATGGTATTGTTGATAAAAAGCTTGGACTTTTTTGAATTAATTCTATGTCATTTCCTTCTGCAACTTTATTTTGTATTAATTCTATAAAACTTTGGGTATTTGGCACAATTGCCTTTTTTATTAGCTCTGGGTTTTCTTCTCCATCTTTTTTTATTAGGTCTAAAATAGCATTATTTTCATTTGATGTGTTCTCCTCTGTTGTGCTTTCCTCGCTATTTTCATCTTGATTTTCTTCTATTTTTTCTTTTAATGTTACTTTTATAGAAGTAGAACCTGTAGTCATTTCAACTTTTTTAACATTTCCAACAGCAATTTGTTTTATTAAATCTGTATAGCTTAAAGTTTTATCATCTTTTGATTTAGGAGTATTTAATGTATATATAGCCGCAATAACAACAACTATCGTTACTAATAAAGCAATTATCCACATTAAAACTACTTTTAATTTGTTATCTTTGTCATCATTTTTTTTCATTTATAATTCGTCCTTTCCTACTTACTTTCTATGCATTTGAGCCTTGTTCTTCTGTTCCTTTTTCATCCTCTTTTTTCTCATCTTTTTCATCTTTTTTGCCATCCTCATTTTTATCTTCTTCTTTGTTTTTTCTTGGTATTACAATTGTTTGTTCTATTTTTTCCTTACTTTCTTCAAGAATCTTCATAAGTTCTAAATGTTGTTTTATTACGTCTGATTTTATTAAAAATATTGCTGCTGCAAGTGTTATATATGCCACTGCTATATACATTATATCAAAATATTTTATTTGGAAATCTGTTAACATTGTAATAACTACATATGCTATTCTTAGTATTATTGAAAGAGTAAGTGCATATATAGACATATTAAATACTGCCTTATAATTCATTTTTATTCTGGCAATTATGCATGTAAATAAGCCAAATATTGATAATGTAACTACATCAAGTAAAATTGCTACGAAAAATGAGATAAACGAACTTATAAATAATGAACCTATCATCGCTGTATCTGAATAATTATCAGCAATTTCTAATACCTGATTTATTTGTTCATTTTCACTTCCTGTTTCTTTTATCATTGTTTTTATTACTTTTTGTGAAAATGACAAATTTTCTTCTTCAAAACTTGCAACATTCGACACATAATATGCATAGCTTCCTGTATATATCACACAAAATATTACTATTAATTCTGTAAAATATATTAAAGCCTTTTTTACACCTAGTGCCGCAAGTTCTGGGTATTTTTCAAATTTTGTTATTGAATACCATATTTTCTTGAAAAAGTTTAATTTTAAATATTGTTCTTTTTTCGATTGATTACTTTCCACTATATATACTCCCTTCGTATACTGCTATCTACAAACATAGGGCTAACATCTAACTTTACCCTACTTCCTACTTGTACACTTTTTCCTGTCACGTCAACACTTATATGATACATTCCTATTCTTCCTAGGACTTTACATCTTTCGTATTTTTCTTCATTTCCATCTTTACACAAAATATTAACATATAGTGATTTATCTTTAAAACTATCTTTTATATCTCTCACAATATAACGTAATCTATCTATTTTTCTAAACATATCTCTTTGTTCTCTAACATTATATCCATCAGCATATCCGTACTGGTACAAGAGCTATTTTTGTTTGCTTTTTGGTTGTAAATGAATTTGAATATCCAACATTATATTTTTCTGGTAATTCCTTTATTTCTGTTACATTTGATTTTAAATATGCTATTTTTTTAAGTCCATAAATATTTGGAATTGCAATTCTTCCTAAAAACGCTGAACCTACTCTTACAGCATTTAATCTCATATTTTTAAATTTCAAAAATGCTGATGAATTACAAATGTGTAGCATTCCTGTTTCAATATTATTTTCTTTTAAAAATTCAATTACATCCATAAATCGTTTAAATTGTTCTTCGGAATATTCATTTTTTTCATAAAATGCTAGTGAAAAGTGTGAAAATGTACCTTCAATTTGAACATTTTTCAAGCTTTTTAAACTATTTAGCATTTCTTCTTTTTGACTGTATATAAATCCATATCTTCCAAAACCAGTATCTATTTTTAAATGTGCTTTTATTGTTATATTTTTTTCTTGTGCCACATTTTCTGCTGTTTCCAAAGCTTCTTTAGAACCAATAGTCATTATTATATCATTTTCTACCAATAATTCTATCTCTTTTTTTATTGCTGTTGATGATAACATTAGTATTTTAGCTTGTAAACCCGCTTTTCTTAATTTTATTGCTTCTTCTACTGTTGATACAGCAAGAAAATCGATTCCATTATCTATTAAAAATTTTGAGTATTCTATTAATCCTAGTCCATATCCATTTCCTTTTACTACTGCTATTATTTTCAATGGTTTATGATTATCAAGTCTTCCAGTATCTTTTGCTATTTCTTTTATCTTTTTTATATTATGTTTCAAATCTTCTCTATTTATTACAAGTGATTTCATTTATATTCCTCCACTAAATTTGTTTTTATTTCTTTTTAAACTTTAGTTTCAATGCTCTTACATTTCTAAATATTTTTTCCGAAATTTTATACATTTTATATGTGAGTGGTTTGAACGGAATGTAAACTTCTCCTATAAATTCTGTGTATTCTGCACCAAATCCTTTTTTAAATCTATATAGACCATTACTATCATCTGCAATTCCTGGCACACCTCTTAAGTCATATATATCACTTTTTCTTGATAATGCTATTTTTATCATTTCCCATTGTAACAGATAATTTGGCATTAGGTTTCTATGTTCGTTGCTACTTGCCCCATATAAATACCATGTTTTGTTTCCATACATTATTGGTATTACACCAGATATTGGTTTTCCATCGTAATATGCCATCAATATTTTCATATGTTCTGGTCCTAAACAGTCATACATTCTTTCAAAATATTCAAGTGGCCTTGTTATAAATCCATCTCTTATTCCAGTTGTTACCATTATTTTGTGGAAATCTTTTAAGTCTTCTTTTGTCCCTTCTTTTACTGTTACCCCTTTTTTAACTGCTAGACGTATATTATATCTCGTTTTTGAATGAAAGTTTTTAAATATTTCATCTTCTGTTTTGCCTTTTGTATCTAATCTAAATACATAACGTGGTTGTATTTCTTCTCTAAAATTTTTCGCATCATCTTTTATCAAATATCCTAGTTCTAGCATTATATTTCTAAATTCTTTGTCATCACTTTTTATGTCTGGTTCTATTGTTAGAGCTACTGCATTGTATTTTTTTGCAAGTAATTTTGCTCCATCTGTTAATTGTTTTAATACTTCTAGATTGTGAATATCACATACTGGTCCTCTTGATGAATACATTATATTTCCAAATATTGGTATTTTTCTTATTAATACTAATAGCGAACCTATTATTTTTTTATTGCTATCTTCTGCTAATATTACTTCTCTTTTCCAACTTGTTTTTACTTTTGACCATTCTAATGATTGTTGAAAGTTACATCTTTCGCTATTTTCTAGAAATTTTGTGTATTCTTCTTCATCTAACTTTGTTTCTAATAATCTCATTTATTTTTCATCCTTCCTATTTTGGTGTTATTTTATTATTGTTATTTTTCCGCTTTTATATTACACCATTTTGGTGGATTTGTAAAGGTTGTTTTGGGAGAAATAGTTCAATAAGAGTTTTGTTGTTTTTTAATTAAAACGTAAAAACCGTTGGGGCGAAAAATTATTACTTTTTTCACCCCAACGATTAATATGGTATTAATTAATTACTTTACTTTACTTTTACTTTTACTTTTACTTTAAACTCCCATACCAAAATTACAACTATAACTCCTATAATTGATGGTATAAAAGCCATAAAAAAAACTAAAATCGTAATTACTATGCAATACCATAATACAGCTAGCATCGATATCGCCTTGTCGTCCTTCGATAATGATTTTATTTTAAAATCTTTATCATATACTACATTCAAGCCGCACTGTGAATTTTCGAATTTCACTTCTGTAGCATAGCCCCTTACTTTTATTGTGCAGTTTGTTTCCAAAAGCAAATCTGGATTTTCTTGTATCTTCATTGCTTTCTGAAACAGTTTCTCGTAGTCATACGATGTGGCTGGTTCTGTGTCCCAATCTTCGTAAGGTCTTGTGAAGACACAGTACCCGATACTAAAGATTGCAGCAACTATCATTGCACAGATTAATACCTTATAGATACTCTCCTCCTTAGTTTTCATAAATTTTGCTAACTGCTTCATCCGCTTCATAAAAAAGCCCTCCTTAAAATAATTATTTTACTTGTTGCTATATGTCAACCTGCAAAACAGGATTATGTAATTAACATAATTATTATACCATTTTTAGCTTAATTCTGCAATACTTTTTTTCAAATTTTAATACATTCCATCCATGCCAGCACCCATACCATTATCGCCATGACCACAATCACATTTCTTTTCAGGTGCATCTGTAACCAAACTTTCAGTTGTAAGAACCATAGAAGCAATAGAAGCTGCATTTTGTAAAGCACTTCTTGTAACCTTAGTTGGGTCAACAATTCCTGCTTTTTTCATATCTACATATTGTTCGTTCCTTGCATCAAATCCGAAACCAACATCTGCTTTTTTTACATTTTCTAGAATAACTGCTGGCTCTAAACCTGCATTTCTAGCTATTTGTTTTAAAGGTTCTTCTAATGCTTTTAGAACAATTTTTGCTCCTAGTTTTTCGCTTTCTGGCATAGTATCAAAAGATTTTTCAACTGCTGGAATAACATTTATTAAAGCTGTTCCACCACCTGCTACAATTCCTTCTTCAACTGCTGCTCTTGTTGCTGATAAAGCATCTTCTATTCTTAATTTTTTATCTTTCATTTCAACTTCTGTTGCTGCTCCAACTCCAATCACTGCAACTCCTCCAGCTATTTTTGCTAGACGTTCTTGCAAGTTTTCTTTGTCAAATGAACTTTTTGTTTCTTCTATTTGAGCTTTTATTTGTTTTACTCTTTCTTGTATTTTAGCTTTATCACCTGCACCATCTACAATTATTGTATTTTCTTTTTGAACTTTCACTTGTTTTGCTCTACCTAATTGTTCGATTGATGTATCTTTTAATTCTAGTCCTAATTCTGATGTTATAACTTCACCACCTGTTAAAATTGCAATATCTTCAAGCATTGCTTTTCTCTTATCACCAAATCCAGGTGCTTTAACTGCTACTACATTTAATACACCCCTTAATTTATTAAGTACAAGTGTTGATAATGCTTCTTGCTCAACATCATCACATATTATTAATAATTTTCCAGATTGTTGCATTAGGTTCTCTAATAGTGGTAATATTTCTTGAATATTACTTATTTTTTTATCTGTTATTAATATATATGGATTATCTAAAACTGCTTTCATTTTTTCTGTATCTGTTACCATATATGGAGATACATATCCTTTATCAAATTGCATTCCTTCAACTACATTTAATTCGGTATTTGATGTTTTTGATTCTTCTATTGTTATAACTCCATCTTTAGATACTTTTTCCATAGCATCTGCAATTAAGCTTCCAACTTCTTCGCTATCTGCTGATATGCTTGCAACTCTTGCAATTCCGTCTTTTCCATCTACTTCTGAACTAATCTTTTTTAGTTCTTTAACAGCAACATCTACTGCTTTGTCCATTCCTCTTTTAACTGCCATTGGGTCAGCACCTGCTGCTACATTTTTAACTCCTTCTTTTATCATGCTTTGAGCTAAAACTGTTGCTGTTGTTGTTCCATCTCCTGCAACATC
>CAKPDO010000040.1 GCA_934148985.1 uncultured Clostridia bacterium | reverse complement strand
GAATCGTTATTAACAGTATAGGGTACTCAAAGTATATATTTTTCAAAAAAGTGTGATATATGATTGACTAACCTACAATTTTATTCTGAATATTTTTGCATAAATATTGCTATTTAACCCAAGATATAATATAATGGCAAAAAAAGAAGGAGGAACAATAAATGGCAACATATATAATAATTGCAATAATAGCTTATGTAATAGGAAGTATAAACTTTTCAGTAATAATAAGTAAAAAAATGGCAGGGTTTGATGTTAGAGAAAAAGGAAGCGGAAATGCAGGAACAACAAATATGTTACGTTCTGTTGGCAAAAAAGCGGCAGCAATTACACTTTTATGTGATATTTTAAAAGGTGTTGTAGCAATACTTATAGCATTACTTGTTGGAAACATTGCAAAAAATGTTGATAAAGCTGTTCTTGTTCAAATTGCTGGAATATTAGTTGTGGTTGGTCATACTTTCCCAATTTTCTTTGAATTCAAAGGAGGAAAGGGAGTAGCAACTTCTCTTGGTGTAATAATGATGATAAATTGGCAAATAGGTCTAATATGTTTAGTTTTTGCAATTGCAATAATGGCATTTAGTAAAATGGTTTCAATGGGGTCTGTTGGAGCAGCAATTTTATTTCCTATTTTAACATTATTCATTAATACAAACTTTATAGTTCAAGAAAGTGGAATGAAATATTTTGTATTTAGTGTTATGCTAGCAGCAATGGTTATATTTAATCACAGGGCAAATATAAAAAGGATTGCAAATGGAACAGAAAATAAATTGAGCTTTAAAAATACGAATAAATAAGAAAGAATTTAATAAAATTATAAAAAACATCAGAAAAAAGAAAGGACTAAAAATATGAAAAAAATAGCGATTATAGGAAGTGGAAGCTGGGGAGTGGCTTTGGCTATACACTTAGCAAAAAATGGAAACAAAGTAAAGATATGGTCATTCATGCAAGAAGAAGCAGATTTAATAAATAATGAAAAAAGATGCAAATTTTTGCCAGATGCTGTAATTCCTGATAATGTAGAATGTACATTATCTTATGAAGAAGCTTTGAAAGGGGCAGAACTTATTTTACAAGTTACTCCATCAAAATTTACAAGGGACACTGTAAGAAAATATAAACAATATGTTGATGTAAAAAATCAGCCAATAGTTATTTGTTCAAAAGGAATTGAAAAAGATACAGCCAAAACTTTAGATGAGGTAATATTAGAAGAAATTCCAGAAGCAAGAGTTGGGGCATTGTCAGGACCAAGTCATGCAGAAGAAGTTTCTATTGCGGTTCCAACAGTTTTAGTAGTGGCTTCAAAAGATGAAGAATTAAAAGATTTGGTACAAGATGTATTCATGAATGAATTTATGAGAATATATACATCTAATGATATAAAAGGAGTAGAATTAGGTGGAGCTCTAAAAAATATTATAGCATTTTGTAGCGGAGTGGCAGCAGGAATTGGATTTGGAGATAATACTTTTGCAGCATTGATTACGAGAGGATTAGTTGAAATTAGAAAGCTAGGTGTGGCTTTAGGTGGAGAAAAAGAAACTTTTTATGGACTAAGTGGACTTGGTGATTTAATTGTAACATGTTTAAGTGAGCATTCAAGAAATAGAAAAGCTGGATTGTTAATAGGTCAAGGTAAATCTTTAGAAGAAACTAAAAATGAGGTTGGAATGGTTATAGAATCAATTGATAATATAGAAACAGCAAAAAAAGTAAGTGATGAATTAAATATAGAACTTCCAATATTAAATACTGTTTATGATATTTTATATAATAATTTAGAACCTAAAAAAGCGGTTGAAATGTTGATGACAAGAAAGAAAAAACAAGAAGACTAATTATAAGTATAAAAAAATAATATTAATGCATAATATAATAAAAGTAATAATTTGAAAGGGTGATAAATATGGAGTTTTTTGACAAAGTTAGAAAAAAAGCATCAGAAACATGTAAAGGAGCAGCAGAAAAAACAACTAAAATTGCTAAGGAAGCAAAATTAAAAATGAAAATAAATGAGAATAAATCTAAAATAAGTGATTTATATGAAGAAATAGGAAAAAAAGTTTACCAAAAACATACTCAAGAAGGAGATGTTTGTATTAAAAAGGATTTAGAAGAAGAATGTGCAAAAATTGATATTTTATCAGCTGAAATAGAAAAATATCATAAAGAAATTTTAGGTTTATCTGATTTAAAAAATTGTGTTAAATGTAACGAACCAATGGATAAAAATGCAAAATTTTGCCCAAAATGTGGTGAAGAGCAGCCAGCAATTGAAGAACCAGTAGTAATGGAAGCAGAAGTTGTAGAACAAAATGATGAAAGCAAAACAGAAGAAGTACAGGTTGAAGTACAAGAAAGTGCTGAACCAGTTACAAATTCAGATGTTGTAGAAAATGAAAGCAACACTGATGAAAACAATAATCAAGAATAATATTAGTGGATTAGTATGGATAGCGTTCAAAGAGATATTTTATTATATCATTAGCATTGAATTCTGATATTTTTATAAAAATATCTTTATCTAGACTAATCCACATATTTATATCAAAATTTTCTTCATTATCAATATATGCAGCGATTAGGTCTGTTATTTCTATTGGATTTTCATATTTTTTTTGCCATCTTAAATTTTTTTCTATTTCTAAATTTGTGTTATAATATTCACTTAAAAATTGATTTAATTCGCCAGGTTTATGGCTTTGTAATTTTACAATTGCGTGCATTTTGTACCTCCATTTTTGTTAGTATTTGAAAAAATAATAAATTTATTCATAGAATTAAATTGATAAAAAAATGTATTAGTAATATAATAAAAATATCAAATGAAAAAGGAGAATATGTATGGAGATATTATTAGAGGGAAAAAGTGTTGCAGAAAATGTAAAAAAAAGAATAGAAGAAGAAAAAAATAAAACACAAAAACAACCTTTTATTGCAGTATTGGGGATAGATGGAGATGAAGCAAGTAAAACATATATAAATAGAATTGAAAAAAATTGTCAAAAGTATGGAATAAAATTTTTATTAAAATTAGCAAAAAATGAAGAAGAATTTAGAAAAAATTTTAATTTGGTAAAAAATGACCCAAATATAACAGGAATAATGTTTCAACAGCCATTACCTAAAGAAATATCTAATTTAATTAATGAGATTTCTTATAAAAAAGATGTAGAGGGAATAGGAAATATTAATATGGGAAAATTATTCATCGGTGAAAGTGAGGTAAACATTCCATGCACAAGTAGAGCTGTGATTGAAACACTAAATTTTTATAATATAGACTTAACAGGCAAGAAAGTAACAATAGTTGGAAGAAGCAATATTGTTGGCAAACCACTAATTCCACAACTTTTAAATAAAAATGCTACTGTAACGATTTGTCATTCAAAAACAAAAAATATAGAGGAAATACTAAAAAAATCAGATGTTATAATAATGGCTATAGGAAAAGCAAAGTATTTGAAAAAGGAAATGATAAAAGAAAATGTTGTTATTATTGATGTTGGGATAAACTTCGAGAATGGAAAAATTGTAGGAGATGTAGATTTTGAAGATGTTAAAGAAAAGGCTTATGCAATAACTCCAGTGCCAGGCGGAATAGGAGTTGTAACAAATAGTTTACTAATTGAAAACATAATTAAATCAGCTAAATAAAAAATTTTTTGAACATAAAAATAGCTCTAATCCTTAGAAAGACAACCGTTTTACGATAAAAATGACATAAAAGAAGATTTTGACTTTTAAGGAAATTTGTAGTATAATAGTGTTGTTGATGACATTAAGATGAAATTGTTTATTAACATAACTAGTTGAAAGGAGAGAGTGTACATGTTTAATATAGGAGACGAAATAGTATATCCAATGCACGGAGCAGGAACAATTGATTCGATTGAGGAAAAAGATGTCTTAGGTGAAAAACAATCTTATTATATTTTGAAAATGCCTGGAGAAGTGAAAGTAATGATACCAACAGCTAAAGCTGAGCAAGTTGGAGTAAGATATATTATTGATAAAGGTTCAGCTGATAAGGTTTTTTCAGTTTTGGAACATGATGAAACAGAAATGAATAAGAATTGGAATAAAAGATATAGAGATAATATGGATAAATTAAAAAGCGGAGATATTTTTGAAATTGCTGATGTTGTTAGAAATTTGAGTTTTAAACAAAAAGAAAAAGGGCTATCTACAGGTGAAAAGAAGATGCTAACAAATGCTAAACAAATTCTTGTTAGTGAACTTGTATTAGCTGAACATTCTAACAAAGATGAAATGGAAGAAATTGTTGATAACAAAATAAACAATTCTTTTATTGCTTTTAGAACTACAGATAATGTAAAAGAAAGTGTTGTTAGTAAGTTTATTCCTTTTAATGGGGATACAAATGTTTAATTAATTACATATTGAAATTGTGGCTTATAAGATAAAAATCTTATAAGCCTTAAAAAATTTGAATTTAAAGATATGAAGTTAGAGAAAATATAAGAAAAAATAGCAAAAATTTGTTGCTATTTTTTTTTACTTTTGATACAATGTAGCTTGTAAAAAACTAAAATACATAAGGGAAGGAAATGAGGAAACAATGGCCAAAGCAAAAAGAAAAAGCACATCTGGGAAAAAAGGAAAAACAGTACAAAGTAAAAAAAATAAAAATCAAGAACTAAATTTAAATATAATAGGAACGATAGTTTTCAGTATATTACTTGCAGTATTACTATACACAAATTCAGGAGAATTAGGACAGAAACTAAACGAAGTTTTAGGAGGACTAATTGGAGTTTTGCGTTTCATTTTACCAATAGGAACATTTGCAATTGCGATAAAAATGGCGTGTAAAGATGAGGAAGACTATGTAACAAAAAGAATAGTACAATATGCAATTATGATTATATGTATTGCAATAATAATGAGTGTATATGAAATATCTAGTGGAAATATAGATGTAAATGCCAATTTAACAATAAATGTAAAAAAAGCATATTCACTCGGAGTAACAAACCAAGGTGGAGGAGCAATAGGAACAGTTGCGGCCATATTTTTAGTAAAAAAATTAGGAAATTTAGGAGCAGTTGTATTAAGTGTAGGAATATCTGTAATGCTATTTGCATTTGTTTGTGGAATTGACATATCAGAGTATATAAGCAAGAAAGTAGAGGAATACATAGAAAGACAAGAAGAAAAGAAAATTCAAAAAGAAGAAAGAAGAAAGAAAAGAGAAGAATATTTGGCAGCTCAAAGAAGTCAAATGAATGAAGCTAGAAAGCAAAAAGAACAAAGTAGCAGTGAAAATGTAAAAATGCATAATAAAGAAATTGCAGCAATACAAGACATTCAAAATCAAAATATAGAGCCAGAACAAATAAAAATAAATTTAAATGGTAGAGTAATAGAGGACGAAGCAAAAGAACCTAAAAGAGGATTGATGGGATTACTAAAAAAATCTAATTCTGGAAAAAAAGAAAGTGTAACCAAAACAGCAAATAGCATAATGAAAATAGATGAAGAAACAGGAGAAATCTTAGAAGAAAGTCCAATAAAGCAAGCAAATTTATTTGTTCAAGAAGAAGAACAAAAGCAAGATAAAACAAAAGAAGTATTACAGCTTGAGCATACACTTGCAGTGGAAGAAGACAACTATGTGTATCCACCAATAGACATATTAAAAAAGATGGAAAAACCACCACTTATTGGGGGGAAAAAGACTCTTACAGATACAGCAGCAAGACTTCAAAAAACACTGTACAGTTTTGGAGTATCAGCAAAAGTTGAAAACGTTACAGTAGGACCAGCAATTACAAGATATGAGTTAAAACCAGCAGAGGGAGTAAGAGTTAGTAAAATTGCAAATTTAGCAGATGACATAGCACTTAATTTAGCAGCTGAAACAATAAGAATAGAAGCACCAATTCCTGGAAAACAAGCAGTTGGAATAGAAGTGCCAAATAAGCAAAAAGAAAGGGTAGGGCTTAGAGAAGTAATAGAAAGTGAAAAATTTAAAGAAAATGATTCAAAATTAAGCGTAGCATTAGGAAAAGATGTTGCAGGAGAGGCTGTTATTGCAAATATTGCAAAAATGCCACACGTTTTAATTGCGGGTTCAACAGGTTCGGGAAAATCAGTTTGTATAAATACAATAATAACAAGTATAATATATAATAGTAAACCAAGTGAAGTAAAACTTGTAATGGTAGACCCAAAAGTTGTTGAGCTTTCAGTATATAATGGAATACCACATCTTTTAATTCCTGTAGTTACAGACCCTAAAAAAGCGGCAGGAGCTTTGGCTTGGGCTGTCCAAGAGATGGACAATCGTTATAACTTGTTTGCTGAAAAAGGAGTAAGAGATTTAACTGGATACAATAAGGCCGCTGAAAATGAAGATGCAGGAAAACTTCCACAAATAGTAATAATAATAGACGAGCTTGCAGATTTAATGATGGTTGCAGCAAAAGAAGTAGAAGAATCTATATGTAGACTAGCACAAAAAGCTAGAGCAGCTGGAATGCATTTAGTAATTGCAACTCAAAGACCATCTGTAGATGTAATCACTGGACTAATCAAAGCAAATGTACCATCAAGAATAGCATTTGCTGTTTCATCACAAGTAGACTCGAGGACAATTTTAGACCAAGTTGGAGCAGAAAAGCTTTTAGGAAAAGGAGATATGTTATATTTCCCATCAGGAGCTTCAAAACCAACAAGAGTACAAGGAGCATTTGTATCAGATGAAGAAGTTGAACAAATTGTAAACTTTATAAAATCAAATGGAACAGCAGTATATAGTGAAGACATATTAGATACAATAGAAAATGGTGGAAAGGATGAACAAATAAAAAATTTAGCAGCAGAACAGGCAGCTGAAGATGACACAGACCCATTTTTACAAGAAGCAATTGATACAGTTGTTGAAACAGGTCAAGCATCAACATCATTTATACAAAGAAAATTTAAGGTCGGATATGCAAGAGCGGGAAGAATAATCGACCAAATGGAAGAAAGAGGCGTAATTTCTGGATATCAAGGAAGCAAGCCAAGAGAAGTTTTATGGACTTTAGAAAAACTTGCTGAGATGAAAATGGGAAGCAAGGCAGAAGAATAAAACATGTTCACAAAAGAACCGGTCCCAAACGAACAAAATTAGAAAAGAGGTAAAAATTTTGCAGAAGAAAAATAATTTTTTTACAAAAATAGCCAAAAAAGATTATAACAATAGGCTTGAGGAAATATTAAGTCAAAAAAATTTTTCAGAAGAAGCAAAAAATACTTTACTTAGTATGTTTTATAAAATAGAAAATGGGTACAAAGACTATAAAAAAGTAAAAAGAGATACTTTTGAAAAAGGGGAGTATATAGAAAAGCTTATAAATATAATAGATAAAGATTGTGAAAAAATAACATTTATACCATTAAATGAAGATGAAGAAGAACTAGTAAATAGTGAAGAAAAAGAAATAAAATGCAAACAAATAGAAAGTAGAATTTTATATGCATTGGCTAAAATACAAAAGAAAAATATAGTAGTAAAAAATTTTGACGAAAATATTCAAAAAGCACTTTCAAATATGCTAAATATTGGTAATAATATAAACATGGTAGAACCTTTAAGGGATTTTAATGGATTTTCATGGAATATTATTACAAAAGATATAGAAGATTTGAATTATAATTTACTATATCAAAATGTTATATTTCTAACAAGTAGTAAATTTGTAGATAAATGGGTAAATAATTATGAGCCATTAGTTGACTATTTTGAACTGTTTCAAAGTCAAATTGAAAGTATTTATGGAAAAAAAGCAAGAGATACGATATCTAAAAAAATAATTAGAATAGCACTTGAATTAAATTTAAATTATGATGAAGATTTTAAAAATGAAATAAAGAAAAAATGCAAAGAATTGAAAGAACAAAAGGAAGAATTTGAAAATAAGGAAAAATATTTAGAAAAAGTTTCTAAAACAAAGAAAGAAATAGAAAAAGAAATACTCGAGATTGATAAAATTGTGAATGACAAAAATTTATTGATTACAGAGTATGAAAAAAGAAATGAAAAATTACCTTTGGAAAAGAAGATTTTTAGCATAAGAGTTTTGAAAAATAATTTAAAAGAAGAAAGAGAAGAAAAAGTTAAGCAAATAGAAAATTTAAATAATCTTATGAAACCAAAAAATTTTCTTGAAACTAAGAAAAATATTGACAAAATGTTTGAATATTATGATAATGTAGTAGATGCTGATTATAAAAAAGAAATTTTAAATTTACAAAAAAATATTATAAAATGTATGCTAGAACAAGTAAAAAATGCAAAGGAAAAGAGTAAAATTGTTGAATTAATATATAAATATAGATATTATAGCTTACTTCCACTAGAAAAAAATAAAATTCTTATTCAAGATGATGAATTAAGAAAAACATTAAGAAAACTAGGACAGAGCATTTGTGATAAAGCAGAAGAAAGCAAGGTTATAATTAAAATTACAACAGATTTAACAAAAAAATATAAAATAATTGAAAAATTATTTTTATCTAATATAATAGAATTAGAAAATATAAACATAAAAGTAGAGAAGAAACAGGAACAATTTTTTATAACAGTATATGATGAAGACATAGAAGATAGTAACTTTGAATTAAAAGACATAACTAAAAAGGAGCTAAAGATAAAATTAGGCAAAAAAACAAAATTATTTATATAAAGTAAGGGAGAAGAAAATTTATGAAAATTACATTTTTAGGAGCCGCAAAAACTGTTACAGGTTCAAATTATTTAGTAGAAGCGGCAGGAAAAAAATTTTTAGTAGACTGTGGAATGTATCAAGGAGCAGCAGAAGATGAATTTGATAATCAAGCACCATTTGATTTTGATGTAAGCCAAATTGATTTTATGTTATTAACACATGCTCATATTGACCATTCTGGAAGAATACCAAAATTATATAATGAAGGCTATAGAAATCCAGTATATGCTCATAAGGCTACATGTGATTTATGTAGTTTAATGTTACCAGACAGTGGTCATATTCAAGAAATGGAAGTCGAATGGAAAAATAGAAAAAGAGAAAGAAAAGGAGAAAAAGCACTTCCACCAATGTATACAGCTGAAGATGCAGCAAGATGTTTAGAGATTTTTAGAGAAGTACAGTATGGAAGAATATTAGAAATAACACCTGAAATTAAAGTAAGATATAATGATGCAGGCCATATGTTAGGTTCAAGTATTATAGAAATTTGGGTTGAAGAAGATGGAAAAACATCAAAGATAGTATTTTCAGGAGATTTAGGAAATAATGATATCCCTTTACTTAGCGAACCAACAATGATAAGTGAAGCAGATTACCTAGTAATGGAATCAACATACGGAAATCGTCTTCATATAAGAAATGATGAAAAAGCAGCACTTTTCTTGAAAATAGTTTCTGAAACTCTAAATGGTGGAGGTAATGTTGTAATACCATCATTTGCTGTAGGAAGAACTCAAGAGATATTATATGAGCTAAATAAAATAAAGGAAAATACTCAAGATGAAGAATTTATGAGAGAATATAGAACACTTATGAAAGCACCTGTATATGTAGACAGTCCACTAGCAATATCAGCAACTGAGGTGTTTAGAGAAAATATGGATTTATTTGATGATGAAACAAAAGCAGAGATTGAAAAAGGTGATAATCCATTAGAGTTCCCAGGACTTCATTTTACAACAACAGCAGATGAATCTAGGGCTTTAAATGAAAATATTATACCATCAATAATAATTTCAGCAAGTGGAATGTGTGATGTCGGAAGAATAAAACATCATTTAAAACATAATTTATGGAATCCAAAAAATACAATATTATTTGTTGGATATCAAGCGCCAGGAACACTTGGATATAGCATAGTTCATGGAGCAAAAAAAGTAAAAATATTCGGAGAAGAAATAGCTGTAAATGCAAGAATTGAATATATTGAAGGATATTCAGGACATGCTGACCAAGAAGGATTAATGAATTTTGTATATTCTTTTAATGGCCAAAAACCAAAACATATATTTTTGATACATGGTGAGGAAGATTCTGAAGAGGCATTAAAAGAAAAAATAGTAAATGAGGCTAAAATACCAGTTACAATACCAAGCTATGGTGAAACATATGATGTTAAGGAATTGCCAGAATTGGTAGCAACTATTAAGACACATAAACCTAAGACTATAAAAGCCGAAATTATTCAAAGACTTTCTAGATTACAATCTCAAATTGATGATATGAAAGCTTCTGTTCAAGAAGATTTGGATAACAAGGAATTGAAAGATGAAGATATGTTTAGAATTAAAGAGAAAATGAAAGATTTAGAGCAAAGTATATTGAAAATTATAGAGGGGTAAAACAAATGGAAAAATATCTAAACGAAGCAATAATCGGAAACCAAAATGTACTTGCAACATTCACGGGAAAGGGAGAATTGCAAAGGCTATATTTCCCAGGAAGAAGTATAAGGCAATATATAGATTTCAGCCATGTTGGTGTAAAAATAAATGATTCGGCATTAATATATTTACATGATGATATAAATAATGTATATAAGCAATATTATGATGTAGATACAAACATATTAAATACAGAAGTGACAAACACGTATTTTGAACTAAAAATTTTACAAACAAACTTTGTACCTATAAAAGAAAATGTATTAGTCAGAAGATATACTTTAATAAATGAAAATACAATAGACTTAAATGTAAAATTTTTAATACATCAAGGAATATTATCAGATACAAACAATTTTGTAGGCTGCAAAGAGATTGATACTGGAATGGTTCAATATGCACATGATTTTATGATATCAACATTTAGTAAAGAAAATAAAACATCATCTCACCAAATTCATGGAAGTTGGAACAATATAAAATCAGGTGAAATTTGGGACAAAGATTATATAGGAATGTCAGGAGAATCATCAATTTCTTATGATATGGAAATAATAAAACCAGGTGAAAAAAAGCAAATTGATATATGTATGCTATTAGAGCCACAACCAAAATCTATGGTAGATTTTGAAACAGAAATTGAGAGAATAAGAAGAATTGACTTCAGTTCGGAATATTTAAAAACAAAAGCATATTGGAGAAAATACGTCAAAACGCATGATAAATTAAGTATGGAAGAACCAAAAAATAATTATGAAGAAAAAATAGCGGATATTTATTATAGGTCAATATTATTATTTCCACTTTTAACAAACTCAGAAACAGGTGGAATAATTGCATCAGCTGAAATTGATGAAAATTTCACAAAATGTGGAAGATATGCTTATACTTGGCCAAGAGATGCAGTATTTATCACAAAGGCGATGGATGTATTAGGAATGAATGAAGAAGTAGATAAATTCTATAAGGTATTTTGTAAACAAACGCAAAGTAAAAATGGAATGTGGGAACAAAGATTTTTTTCAGATGGAAAATTAGCGCCTTGTTGGGGATACCAAATTGATGAAACAGCAAGTGTAGTATATGGGGTATATTCACATTATGAATATATGAAAAATGAAAAATTTTTGAAAGATACTTTGCCAATGTGTGAAAAAGCAGTCGATTTTTTGAAAAGATATGTTAATGATGTAATACAAAAAACGAATAAATATCATGTAAGTTATGACTTATGGGAAATGTGCGAAGATGTTCATTTATATTCTCTTGCTTCTATTTATGCAGCATTTGAAGCCATTATTAAAATATATAAAATATTAGGAAAAAATGTGTCTGATTTTGAAAATAATAGATTAAAAGATGAAAAAATACAGAAATCAAAATTAGAAATAGAAAAACTTTTGCTTGAAATAAAAAAATATATAAATGAAAATATGTATGATGAAGAAAAAAAGTCATATGTAAGAAATCCAAGTGATAAAAGAATGGATATAAGTATAGTAGGAGCTGTAACTCCATTTAATGTCTTTACTCCAAAAGAAAAGAATATTACAAACACCATTGAAAGAATAATTTTAAGTTTGCGTACATATACTGGGGGATTCAAAAGATTTGATGAAGACAATTATATGAACGGAAATCCATGGCCAATAGCAAATATGTGGATGACATTATATTACCTAGAAAGTGGAGAAAATGAAAAAGCTAAAGAAACATTTGATTTTGTTATAAAGACTGTGAGCAAATTAAATTTCATAGGGGAACAGGTAGACAATAATTCATTATCAGCCAATTGGGTAATAGGACTTGGATGGAGCCATGCAATGTTTATACTTGTTTTAGAAAGAATGCTAAATAAAGAATAGGAGGAATTTATGCTAAAAGAAAACAGGGGAATAACAATGATTTCCTTAGTAGTTACAGTGATTGTTTTAATGATTTTAGCATCAATTACAACCTATAGTGGACTAGAAACAGCAAAGGATGCTAAATATTATAATGCAATTAACCAAATGAAAGTAATGCAGGCTCAAGTAAATAACTGGTATGAAGAGAAAAAAAATGGAAATGAAGAATTTTGGAATAAAGGTGTAGCACTTGGTGCAAGCGGAAAAGAAACTCAATGCATTAGGGCATATAATGCGGCTAAAGAAAATAACAAAACAGGTTCAAGTGTAGGCGACCTTGTTCGGATTTAAATATTTTAGCCAAGAAACGATTAATAATGACCTAGATATAGACGGAATTAAATACGATTTTATAATAAATATTGAAAGTAGATATGTTATTTTAGTAGATGGAATAGAAAGAAATGGAATATATTATTACTCTTTAGGGGAAATCGAAGACGAAGGTTATAATATAGACTATATAGAATAAAATAAAGTAAAAAATGAAAAAGGAGATATAATTATGGTAGATGTAATACATGCATTAATTTTAGGTATAGTTCAAGGCTTAACTGAATTTTTACCAGTGTCTAGTTCGGCACATTTAAATTTATTTCCATGGGTGTTTGGATGGAATGAGATATCAGATTCTTTTGATGTTGCACTTCACATAGGAACACTTTTGGCAATAGTATTGTTTTTTTGCAAAGATTGGATTAAATTAATAAAAGGTGGTTATGAACAGGTTGTTCATAAGAAAAAAACTACAGATGGAAGAATGTTTTGGTACATAGTTTTTGCAACAATTCCAGCAGGAATATTAAGCTTAATATTAGATAAGATTTCTGGAAAAATTATAGGTGATAACTTAAATACTCAAATGCTTATAATTGCTATAACATTAATTGTAATGGGTATAATTTTATATGTTGTTGATAAAAAAGCTAAGTCAACAGTAAGTTATGAAAAAATTACTTTAAAACAATCTATGTTAATAGGTTTATCTCAAGCATTGGCAGCAGCATTTCCAGGAGTTTCTCGTTCAGGAATTACTATGACTGTTGCAAGAGCACTAAATATAGATAGAGAATCAGCAGCTAAATATTCATTTATGCTTGCAGCTCCAATCACATTTGCAGCAGTGGTTTTTGACCTAGATAAATTTACTTTTGGATTGCCATTTTTTACTGGTGTTATTGCAAGCTTTATTGTTGGTGTTTTGATTATTAAATTTTTACTTAATTATTTGAAAAAAGGAAGCTTTAAGATTTTTGCTATTTATAGAGTAATTATTGGAGCAATTGTTATTGGATTGTTCTTTACAAGAATATAATTTGTCGAATTTTGTAGAACGATTTTTAGAGAAAATTTTAAAAAAGTATTGCAAAAATTTAAATTTTCAGTATAATAGAAATATAAATTGTTTCATAATTTAACCGAACATGTGAAAATTAATAGGGTATAAAGTACCCTAAAAAACGGTATCTTGTAAGAGAAGATACCGTTTTTCTTTAATGGAAAAAATCCATTATAGATTTTAGTAATTGTAAAAAATCAAAAATAAATTTTATTGCTTTTACTAAATTATGTATAATTTTTGAAAGTTTACTTTTACTTTTTTTCTTTCGATTTTTTTGTTTCATAATTTTCACCTCCTTTCATGTGAAAATTACCTATTATTATACAACAAAAAATGTCAAAAGCTGTCGACAAAAAATAAAAAAATTTAGCAAATAACTATTGACATTTGCTAAAATAAGGTATATATTGTTAGCAGTCTAAAAGAAAGAGTGCTAAAAAAGAAAGGAAGGATATATATGATAAAACCATTAGGTGATAGAGTATTAATCAAAATGAAAGAAGCAGAAGAAACAAC
>CAKPDO010000039.1 GCA_934148985.1 uncultured Clostridia bacterium | reverse complement strand
TTTTGTAATCATAAACATCATCCTTTCGTTTTGGAAAATTTTACCATTATTTCAAAAATATGTCAATAATATTTCAAATAAATTTCATTGACATATTTCGACAGTCAAAAATTTGTAATAACTTTGTATAAATATCCTATAACTTGTAAATAATTACAATAGAATAAATTACAAACGGAGGAATTAAATTGAAAAAATTATTAAAAAACAAAAAAATTAAAATGTTTATTGTTCTTTCATTTCTGCTTTTCTTATATGTAGCAATATCAGCATTTTCATATGTAAATCAGGCAACTTCAGACTTATCAAATAGTGTCTTTAGACTTCATGTAATTGCAAATAGCGATTCTTTAGAAGATCAAAATCTAAAATATATTGTTAGAGATAATATTATTAATTATATGGAACAATTATGTAATAACTGTACTTCAAAAGAAGAAACGATAAGCCTTGTATCATCTCACCTAGATGACTTTGCAAGCATTGCAAATACTACAATTCATGATAATGGATTTTCTTATGATGCAACTGTTGAATTAGGCAATTTCGAATTTCCAACCAAAAATTATGCCGATATTTCATTTCCGGCCGGTTACTATGATGCTTTAAAAATTAAACTTGGTAATTCAAATGGACAAAACTGGTGGTGTGTTCTGTATCCATCTTTATGTTTCGTAAATGTTACAACAGGTATTGTTCCAGAAGATTCCAAAGAAGACCTAAAAGAATCTTTAAAACCTGAAGAATACAAGTTAATATCAGATACAAATGATTTTTCAATAAATTTTAAATTTAAATTAATAGAATTTTTCACAAATAATAATATTATTACAGCAAAAAATAAAAATTCCTAATTTTTCCAAGTAAAATATTTATAAAAACGGTTGTAAAAACTTAAACTTTATGATATATTACATAGGAAAATTAGAATAATAATAATAATATTTTGGGGGTATACAATTGGAAAAATTAGTAATAACTGGTGGAACTCCTTTAAAAGGTGAAGTTACAATAAGCGGTGCAAAAAATGCAGCCGTTGCCATTTTGCCTGCCGCACTATTAATAAATGGAACATGTACAATAAATAATTTACCAAATATAAGTGATGTAAAAATATATTGTGAAATTCTTGAAACATTAGGTGCAAAAATAACATGGAATTCTACAAATGAAATAACAATAGATTCAAGAAATATAACTACAACAGAGGCTCCACTAGATTTAACAAGCAAATTTAGGGCATCTTACTATTTACTAGGAAGTTTGCTAAGTAGAAAAGGTTCAGCAACTGTTGGAATGCCTGGAGGCTGTAAACTAGGTGCAAGGCCAATAGACCAACACATAAAAGGATTTGAAGCATTAGGTGCAACAGTTGATATAGGTCAAGGAAAAATAGTTGCTAAAGCAAAAAAATTAAAAGGTAATTCAATTTATATGGACATCACATCTGTTGGAGCAACAATTAATGTTATGCTTGCAAGCGTTTTAGCAGATGGAATAACTATAATAGATAATGCCGCTAAAGAACCTCATATAGTGGATGTAGCAAACTTTTTAAATACTATGGGAGCAAATATTAAAGGTGCTGGAACAGATACAATAAAAGTAACAGGAGTAAAAGAATTAAAAGGAAATTCAACCTATTCTATCGTTCCTGACCAAATAGAAGCTGGAACATTTATGGTTGCAGCCGTTGCATCAAAAGGAGATATTTTACTTAAAAATTGTATTACAAAGCACTTAGAAGCAATTACAGCAAAAATTTGTGAAGTTGGCGGAACCGTTGAAGATTATGGAGATTCAATGCGTGTATATTGTAACAAAAGGCCATCAAAAGCTACAATAAAAACACTTCCATATCCAGGATTTCCTACAGATATGCAATCACAAATGGGAGTAATCTTATCAATTGCTGATGGAACAAGCATAATTAATGAAAGTATCTGGGAATCTCGCTTTCAATATACAGAAGAATTGAATAAAATGGGAGCTAAAATCACAGCTCAAGGCAAAACAGCTTTTTTTGAAGGTGTAAAAGAATTAACGGGTGCTCCTGTATATGCTTCGGATTTACGTGCTGGTGCAGCACTTATAGTTGCCGGAATTATTGCTAAAGGAACTACAGATATTTATAATGTAGAATATATAGATAGAGGTTATGAAAATATAGAGCAAAAATTTAAAAACTTAGGAGCTAAAATAGAACGTGTTGAAGAAAAATAATACAAAAAACAAATCGACAAAGAAAGAAGAATATATATGCTAAACTTTTGTAGTTTATACAGTGGAAGTAGTGGAAATTGTTTATTCGTAGAAACAGAGAATTCTAAAATATTAATTGATGCAGGTGTAAGTCTAAAAAAAATTGAGCAAGCACTTCGGAAATTTAAATACAGATGCATCTAAACTAGATGCTGTAATTGTAACACATGAACATATCGACCACATACAAAGTGTTGGAAATTTATCTAAAAAATACAATATTCCCATTTTTGCAACATCTAAAACATTTGATGCTATGCCAAAACAGAGCGAAAAAATTTTAGACAACAACAAAAAAAGTATAAAAATGAATGAAAAATTCTCAATTGGTGATATTGATATTTTGCCATTTTCAATACCTCATGATGCAGCAGACCCATGTGGATTTAATATATTTTCTGATAACAAGAAAATTAGTATAGCAACAGATATTGGTCACATGAATAATGATATTTTAAAACATATTGATGGAAGTAAATTTATTCTTTTAGAAGCAAATTACGACCCAGAAGTATTAAAATACACAAAATATCCATTCAAGTTAAAAAGTAGAATTGCTGGCCCTACCGGCCATCTTTCTAATCAAGTTGCTGGTCAAACAATAAATTATCTTATAAAATCAGGTTTGAAAAATGCTATTCTTGGTCACTTAAGTAAAGAAAGTAATTTTCCCGAGCTTGCTTACCAAACTGTTATTGATGAATTGATTTCATCAGATACCAAATTAGATGATTTTAACCTTGGTGTTGCAAGCCGCGATTTTCCGGGAAAATTAATACATATTTAATTTATATATTTTGTAAAGAAAGTAAATTTTAGAAAATTTAAATTGATTGTAATTGTAAGTTTTGTTTGCAATTACTTTTTTATATTTATTGGTGGTAAATATAATAGAGGTTGTATATTTTATTTTAAGGGGCTTTATAGATATAATTATTTTTACTTTCTCTACAAGATTAATAACTTATAATAATTTTATTCATCTTTATCTATTTCTTTTTGTGCAAATATTGATAAAATTTTTATTACCAAAATTTTGACTAAAATAAATATTGATATAAATACTAATAATTTTAAAATCATACTAAACTTTCCTTTGATTTAAACTAACTAACTGACTAAATCTTACACCTTTTTACAGAATTTGTCAAGAAAAACTTTTCGACAAAATCTGACATCATATTACATTTAGGCTTTTTTTCGTCTTTTTATTACTTTTTTGGAAAAAATTCCCTATTTTTATTGACCATTTAAAAAAATTGTGGTAATATATACCAAGTTCAAATTAACAACATATATAATAAAAGGAGGAGCAAAAATGAAATCAACAGGTATCGTAAGAAAATTAGACGAACTAGGTAGAGTTGTTATTCCAAAAGAAATAAGAAATAAACTAGATATAGAAGAAAAAGACCAAATTGAAATATATTTAGACGGTACATCTATTGTTTTAAGAAAATTTGAAACTGGATGCATTTTTTGTAATAACTCAAAAGATTTGCTTACATTTAAAGATAAGCTAATTTGCAAAAAATGTCTTTCAAAAATAACTGAAATAGATGCTACTGAAGATAAATGAAAAAAATAGAAAGCAAAATTAAATAATTAAATTTTGCTTTCTATTTTTTATTTTTCTATAAAATACTGATAAATCTCGTTCTTGTTTACTCCCCTATCTTTAGCAATCTTTTTTATAATTTCTTTCTTGTCTAGTCCTTGTTTTTCATAAACATTATAATGTTCTTCTAAACTCAAATTATTTAAAATATTTTCACAATTAATTTCATTACTTCCCTCAATTAGTAAAATCATTTCACCTTTTAAATTTTCACTTTTTTCTATGATTTCAGTAATATTTCCTCTAATAAATTCTTCATGAATTTTAGTCAATTCTCTTGCAAGTACAACTTTTCTTTCTCCAATAACTTCTTTTAAATCATTTAACGAATCTTTTATTTTGTGTGGAGCTTCATAAATAATTATTGTTTTATTTTCATTTTTTATTTCTTCCAATTTTTCTTTTCTTAACTTTTTATTTAATGGTAAAAAACCTAGAAAAACAAATTCCTTTGTATCTAGTCCAGAGGCAATCAAGGCATTTATTGCTGCACATGCTCCAGGTATAGGAATTACCTCTATATTTTCCTCTATTGCTCTTTTTACAATCACCTCTCCTGGGTCAGAAATGCCTGGTGTTCCTGCATCTGAAACAACGGCAATATTTTTTCCTTCTTTCAATTTTTCAATCAAACCATCTTCTCTTTCTTCTTCATTATGTCTGTGATTACTAATCAAAGGCTTTTTTATTTCAAAGTGATTTAATAATTTTAGGGTATTTCTTGTATCTTCTGCTGCAATATAATCCACTTCTTTTAAAATTCTCAATGCCCTAAGTGTAATATCTTCTAAATTTCCAATTGGAGTTGCAACCAAATATAATTTTCCGTTCATTTTTCATATCCTTTCTTTAAATTTTATTATATATTTTCAAGATTTCATCAGTATAACTTCCATCATCATTATAAACATATAAATTATTTTCAAATTCTAAAAACTGTTTTCCGTTTTTCACACCTTTTATCAAAACCAAGTTTGTCTTTTTATTTTTATTTGGATAAACAAATTTTATTTTTTTAGGTTCTATTTTGTTTTTTCTCATTATACTAAAAATATCAACCAATCTATCTGGCCTGTGCACCATATAAAACTCGCCTAAATCTTTTAATAAAAATGAAGCTGTTCTTATAAAATCTTCTAAAGATGCTGTTATCTCATGTCTTGAAATTATTTTTTTATCATTATCATTTATAATTCCTGTATTTATTTTTTTATATGGAGGGTTTGTCGTTACAACATTAAAGCTTCCTCTTTCATATTTCTTATCTAAATCCAAAATATTTATATTTAATATTTCTATTTTTTCTTCTAAAGAATTTAATTTCACACTTCTCCTAGCCATTTCAGCTACTTCATTTTGAATTTCTATTCCAACAAATGTTGTATTTTTTGTTTTTCCATATAAAAGAATTGGAATAATTCCAGTGCCAGTTCCTAAATCTATAACTTTAGAATTTTGCTTTATATTCTTGGCAAAATCTGTTAATAATACACTATCTATTCCAAAACAAAATCCATCTTTATTTTGTATTATTTTTAAATTTTTAAATTCTAAATCATCAATTCTTTCATTTTCTTTTAGTTTAATTTCCATTTTCTCACCATTAATTTTCTTTTTCATATTATATATTACAAAATTATACACTAAAAAAGGAGTTTTTTCAATGAATAATTTATTTTTTGTAAATAGTGAAAATGAAAATAATAGATGTTTAAAACCCCCATGTCCTCCTCCACCACCTCCAAAACCACCTTGCCCTCATCCTAAGCCTCCGTGTCCTCCGCCAAAACCTGGTCCTAAAAAACCGAAAAAGAAAAAAATTGATTTTAAAACATTAAAAAACAATACATGTAAATCTTTGAACGAAGTTGAATATTTTTTAAATAATTTTCAAAAATTTACGAACTGCATTAAATTATATAAAATCTTGAAATAAAGTTCTAAAATGGACAAAGTAAAAATATTATTTACAAAAGAAAATTTTGAGGAGGATATTTTATATTATGAAAAATAAAAAAATGTTTTTTTTACTTATATTGGTTTTGGTAATTATTTTAACATCTCTTTATTTTATAGTTAAAAATTTTAGAGCTAAAAGTTCTACTTCTGGAAATAATTCGTTTTCTGAATATACTCCTGAAGAAGAAATTAGCTCTAAACAAATGAGAGAAACTACGGTTAATTTATTTTTCGTAGATTCTAACGGAAATATTAAAAGCGAAGGAAAGCTTATCGACTCAGCTCTTTTGCTTAAAAATCCTTATAAACAGTTAGTCGAACTTTTACTTGCTGGTCCTGGAAGTGACGGATTGTCTAATGTTTTTCCAGAAAATACGAAAATTTTAGATGCTAAATTAGATAATGGCTGTGCTGTTTTGGATTTTTCGGAGGAATTTTTGAGCTTTAAAGATGATAATCAAAAATTTAATATGATTAATTGTATTTTAAATACTTTAAAACAGTTAAATGAAGTTAAAAGCATTAAAATTTTGGTTTGTGGTAATTTGTGCGATGGTTTTGAGGATGGGTATGGTATAAAATAAACAAAATCAGCATAGCAGTTCTGTATAAGAACTGGGTTAATAAGCAACTACATAAATAAAAAAACTCACATCTGTAAATTGACGATTTAGATGTGAGTTTTTATATCTATTCGGCAGAACCACGTTTGTGGATTTGTCATTTCCTACATATATTATAAGCTATTTATATACAAAAAGTCAAAAAATAACAGAATAAAAAAATTCTAATACTTGTCAATTCTTCCAAGATGCTATATAATTAGATTGTCCATTAAATTATTTATTTTCAATAGTCTATTATTAACTAACTAGGAGGTAATTATGAATATTGATAAGATTATCAAAAACGAAATGCAAAAAAGTAATGGAGAAGTACAAATTGTTAAAATTCCTAAAGAAAAAAAGGCATCAAAGGAAAGCTTAATCAAACTTGAAAAAGAAATTAATGCTCATGTAGAAGCCAATAACGCTATGATGGAACGCTCTTGGGAATATGCTAACAATAAGTAATGATTTATTTCATTTGATTAGCCTAAAAAACAAAGCACTTGAATTAGTGCTTTGTTTTATTTTGATTTTCCACATAAAGAAGAATTTTTCGCGCTGTTTTTGGCATATTTTTACGGCGAATTCGGATATTTTTTTGCATATTTTTACATTGAAAAAATTTCTTCTATAAATACAAAATTCTAAAAAAATCCATGTCAATAGTTTTTTTAAATGCTAATATTTATGTTGAAATTTTATTTTTTGTATGCTATACTACCTAACATAGGAAATAAAAATAAGCAGATGTGTGTTGCCACTTTACTTCATAGTTTCCACTATGAGAAAGTGAGGTGGTGTTTATGGATTTTATATTATTTTTAATATATGCATTAGGTTTTTCCCTTACTATAAACGTAACCTTATTAACAATTATATACATAATTTGGACAAATAAGGAATAAATAAAAACACTACATTTTGCTTTGGACAGGCAATGTAGTGTTTGTTACATTTATGTGGCAGCATACATTTCTGTATGTTCATTTCCTATACTTATTATACGCGTATTTTCGGATAATGTCAAATAAATTTTTAAAAAATTATTGACAAATACTTTCAAAAAGCGTATACTAGTCCTCAGTTGTAATGAGATAATTAAATATGTAAAAAGTAAAAAGCTGGAACCAAGGGATAAAACTCTTTAATTTCAGCTTTTTAATGTATCCTTTAGAGTTCATAAATTTAAAGGAGGTATTAAAATGGAAGAAAACGAAGAAAAAAAGCTAAAAGAAGTAATTGAACTTGTAGAAGAAAACATAAGCACCAACGAAAAAATATATGAAAAAAGAAGTCAATTAACAGATGACGAGTATTTATTGTATACACTGTCAAGAGAATACGAAACCAAAAATAGAAATCTACATAGGGCATTAAAAAATCCCTATTTCGCAAGAATTGATTTCAAAGCTGATGATGAAAACAAATGTGAAAAAATCTACATAGGAAAAACAAATATATTTGATGATGATTTAAATATAGTTGTTGTTGATTGGAGAGCTCCAATATCAAGTATTTATTATGATGGAACAATAGGTAGAACCCAATATAAATGCCCTGAAGGAACAATAAAAGGAGATTTAAGACTAAAAAGACAATACAATATTGAAAACGGAAAACTAGTAAATTATAATGATATTGATATAACAACTAATGACCAATTATTACAGGATTGTCTAAATGAAAAGTCTGATGTAAGACTAAAAAATATTATATCAACTATACAATCAGAACAAAATAAAATAATAAGAGCCAATATATATAAACCTCTCATTGTTCAAGGAGTTGCAGGTTCTGGAAAAACTACAGTCGCATTGCATAGAATCGCTTATTTAATATATACTTATGAAAAAGATTTTAAACCAGATGATTTTTTAATAATTGCACCAAATAAATTTTTCTTGGATTATATTTCAAATGTGCTTCCTGATTTAGGAGTTGATTATGTAGGACAGCAAACTTTCGAAGAATTTGCATTAAATAATATAAGTGATAAAATTAAAGTAATAAATCCAAATGTAGAACTAGCAAAAATAGTAGCTGAAGGAAAAGAACATACAAAATTATTACAAGAATCCGCAAAATTTAAATCTAGTCTGGCATTCAAAAATTTACTAGATAAATATTTAAATACAATTTATGAAAATATATTAATAAATGAAGACTTTAAAATTGCTGAATTTATTGCAATAAAATATGAAGATTTGAAAAAAATTTTATATGATAATTTAGAAAGATTTTCTCTAAAAACTAGTGTTGATATATTAAAAAATATTATGATAAAAAAACTACATGATTTATCTGATTCACTTGTAGAAAAAATAACAGAAAAAAGAACAATAAAAATAAATAATATTGATGATAACCTAAGCCCAGCAGAGAAGCAAAAAATTAGGCTTGAGATATTCAACGAAACCGAGTATGAAATAAATGAGTTATTAAAAGGTGGAAAAAAATTAGTTAATGACTATATCAAAAAACTCAAAATTGATAAAGTCATTAATTACTATAAAAATGCATTAATTAATGAAAAGGACTCATATTATTCCGATGAAATTGCTGAATATATAAAAGAACAATTAAACAATAATCTAAAATATAAACAAGTAGAATATGAAGATTTAGCTGGCATTTTGTATCTTCAATATAAAATTTATGGATTTGATGAGAAGTTTTCTCTCAAACATATTGTTATAGATGAGGCTCAAGACTATGGCGAGTTTCAATTTTTTGTTTTGAATTATGTTTTAGGAAATAACAAATCTTTAACAATATTAGGGGATATTGCTCAAGGTATATATTCATATAGAGGAACTAACAATTGGGAACATATTAATAAGGTAATTTTCAATAATGAAGCTAGTATAGAAAACTTAGATAGAAGTTATAGAACAACTGTTGAAATTATGAATGAAGCTAATAAAGTTCTTGCCAAAATTAATGAAAAAGAAAATTTAAATTTGGCCGTTCCTGTTGAAAGACATGGAGATACTGTTCATTTTATTCATACAAACAGTGTAAATGAAAAAGTAAAAATTATAGAAAATAGAATTAAAGATTTAATGAATAAAAATTATAAAAATATAGCAGTAATTACCAAAGATTTGAATGGAAGTAAAGAATTATACAATAAATTAAATAAAACAGAACATAATGTTCAATTAATTGAGGAACAGATTGATAAGTATTATGGTGGCATAACTATAATTCCATCATATCTATCTAAAGGGCTAGAGTTTGATAATGTAATTATTTATGATTATAACAATTTTGATGATAGTGTTTTGGATACAAAGTTATTGTATGTTTCATTTACAAGAGCTATGCATACTTTGGATGTTTTAATATAAAAAATTCTAAAAAAATCCATTGACAAAGAAACAATAATATTGTACGATAAAGTATGAAAAAAGAAACAAAAATAATAATAAAGCATATAATAAAATAGGGGTATAAAATGATTATAGAAGAAGAACAAAAAGTAGAAGTCGTAGAAGATTCTACCCAAACAGAAAAAAAGGAAGAATTCAAGCAAATACCAAATGATAATCTAGAAAAAAAATCAAATCGCTGGATTATAGTTATTTGTATTTTTTTATTAAGTTTTTTAGTTATATTAATAGGAATATTTGGAGCATTTTCCTTATATAACTATAGCAAAAGTTCCACAATTTCACAAGGGATTTATATTAATGGAATAGATATGTCAAATTTAACTAAGCAAGAAGCCACTCAAAAGTTAAAAAATTATTATTTAGATAAATTATCAAATGACATAACATTAACAAGAAATGACTATACAGCTTACATAAAAGCATCAGAAATTAATCTATCATGTGATATAGAATCAGCCGTAAATTATGCATATTCGTGTGGAAAATCAAGTAACATCTTTTTAGATAACTTTCAAATATTTAGTGCAATGGTAAATGGTGTAAATATAATGCCAACAGTAACATATGATAAAGAAGCATTAGAAACAATTTTAAATAACTTATCATTAGAATTGCCAGATGCAGTAGTGGAAAGTGGTTACTATATTGAAGGAAATAATTTAATTATAACAAAGGGTAGTGATGGCTATGTAATAGATACAGAAGCAACCATAAAAAATATTACCGAAAAAGTTGTAAATTTAAGATATCTTAATGAAATAATTGATATAGCTGTTACTCCAAAATCTCCTAAAGAAATAGATATAGATGAAATATATAAAAATGTGCATAAAGATGCAAAAGACGCTTCTTTTGTTGCTGAAACTCACACAATAACACCTGCCGAAAATGGAATTGATTTTAATTTAGATGATGCAAAAAATATTTTGAAAACAGCTGATAAAGAGTGTGTAATTCCATTAAAAGTTTTGTATCCGAAAGTTACAAACAAAATGATTGGCGAAGAGGCTTTTCCTGATTTGCTAGCATCATATTCAACTAAATACGCTGCATCAAATAAAAATAGAACAACAAATCTTATTCTAGCATCTAAAAAAATAAATGGAACCGTTTTACTTCCAGGTGAAACTTTCTCATATAATAATGTTGTTGGTGAAAGAACAATATCAGCTGGTTATAAAGATGCTGCAATTTACTTAAATGGTCAGGTAGTAGATGGTTTAGGCGGCGGTATTTGTCAAATATCTACAACTCTATTTAATGCTGTATTACTATCTAATTTAGAAATTGTTGAACTACATAATCACCAATTTATTCCATCTTATGCTACAGCTGGTCGTGATGCAACTGTTGTTTATGGAGTAAAAGATTTTCAATTTAAAAACTCTAGAAATTATGCAATTAAAATAGTTTGTTCAGTTGCTAATGGTGTTGCATCATTCGAAATTTGGGGATATAAACAAGAACCAGAATATGATGTAAGCATTTCAGCAAGTGTTACTAGCCGTACTGATACTTATATTAAGTCTGTTACTTATAGAGTCTTAAAACTTAATGGCTCAGTTGTTAAAAATGAAAAAATTTCAAATTATACATATAAAGTTCATTAAAATCATAAATTGTAAGATTTGACATATAATAAAATATGTGCTAATATAATATTAGCTTAAGCAAGTTATTTGAGTAACATTAAAAACCCCGTAAGTCGCATTACGGGGTTCTTGCTATTTATTTAATTTTCCAATAATTCCAATTGACAAAATGTCGAAAATTGTATAGAATTAAAAGGATTTAAAGGAGTGATAAATATGGCACAAAACATATTACACGTAGGACTAGATGTAGGCTCTACAACAGTAAAAATCGTAGTAATGAATGAAAAACAAGAAACAATATATAAAGATTATAGAAGACATTTTTCAGATACAAAAAATACAGTATGTAATGTATTAGAAGAATTAAATGAAAAATATCCAGATAGTCAATTTACGCTTGCACTTACAGGCTCTGGTGCGATGTCAGCTGCAAAATTTTTAGGTGTAAATTTTATACAAGAAGTCGTATCATGTAAAAGAGCGGTAGAAAAATATATACCTCAAACTGATGTAGTTATAGAACTTGGAGGAGAAGATGCAAAAATAATTTATTTTGATAAATCAATTGAGCAAAGAATGAATGGAACATGTGCTGGTGGAACTGGTGCTTTTATTGACCAAATGGCATCACTACTTCATACTGATACATCCGGACTAAATGAACTTGCCAAAAATCATAAAACAATTTATCCAATTGCATCAAGATGCGGAGTCTTTGCTAAAACAGATGTACAGCCTTTAATTAATGAAGGCGCAGCAAAAGAAGATATTGCGGCATCAATTTTCCAAGCGGTTGTAAATCAAACAATTTCAGGTCTTGCTTGTGGTAGGCCAATTAGAGGAAAAGTTGCATTTTTAGGCGGACCTCTTACATATCTTCCAGAATTGAGAAACAGATTTATTGAAACCTTAAAATTAAAAGATGACGAAATAATAATCCCAGAAGAAGCTCATCTTCTAGTAGCTACAGGTGCCGCCCTTGATTCCCTAGAAGAAGCTCCAATTTCTAATGAAGAGTTGGCTAAAAGGATTGAAAATCTAAAAATATCTAAAGATAACACAACAAGTCCAATTGAACCATTATTTAAAAATTATAAAGAATATGAAGAATTTAGAAATAGACATTCAAGGGCTTCTGTTCCTAAGGCTAAACTTCAATATTACAAAGGAGATTGTTTTATTGGAATTGATGCTGGCTCTACAACAACTAAAATAGTTTTAATAGATAATGAAGGCAAACTTCATTATTCTTTATATGGAAATAATGAGGGAAATCCACTTCAAAGTGTTATAAAAATGTTAAATAGTTTGTATAAAATATTACCTGAAACAGCAAAACTAAGATTTAGTGGCGTTACAGGTTATGGCGAAAAACTAATACAAACGGCTCTAAATGTTGATATTGGAGAAATTGAAACAATTGCCCATTTTACAGCTGCTAAACAATTTGAACCAGATGTTACAAGCATAGTTGATATCGGTGGACAAGACATGAAATATATAAGACTAAAAAATGGGGCAATAGATAGTATAATGCTTAATGAAGCATGCTCATCAGGTTGTGGGTCATTTATAGAAACTTTTGCCAAAAGCTTAAACTTGGAAATATCAGAATTCGTAAAACAAGCAATTGAAGCAAAAAGACCAGTTGACTTGGGTTCAAGATGTACTGTATTTATGAATTCTAAAATAAAGCAAGCTCAAAAAGAGGGATATTCAGTTGGAGATATTTCAAGTGGTCTTTCATATTCTGTTATAAAAAATGCATTACAAAAAGTTATGAAAATAAGAGATTTTGAAACTTTAGGAGATAAAATCGTTGTACAAGGTGGAACTTTTTACAATGATGCCGTGCTTCGTGCTTTTGAAAAAATTGTTGGTAAAAATGTTATAAGGCCTGATATTGCTGGACTTATGGGAGCTTATGGAATGGCATTACTTGCTAAAGAGCAATATGAAACTAATCTTGATATGGAATATTATTCAAGTATTTTAAAACAAGATGAATTAGATAAACTAGATATAAAAATAAATCACACAAGATGTAATGGATGTGAAAATCATTGTAAACTTACAATAAACATATTTAGCAATGGTAAACGCTACATATCAGGAAATCGTTGCGAAAAAGGTGCAGGAGGTACTGAAACACACAAAAGTTTACCAAACTTAGTTAAATACAAATATGAAAGAATATTTGATTACAAACCAATAGAAGAACAATATGCAACCCGTGGAACTATTGGTATCCCTAGAGTTTTAAATATGTATGAAGATTATCCATTTTGGTTTACATTTTTAACAAACCTAGGATTTAGGGTAATTATATCAGACAAAAGCACTCGTAAAACTTATGAAGATGGAATGGAATCAATGCCATCAGAATCAGTATGTTACCCAGCCAAACTTTCACATGGTCATATCGAAAATTTACTAAACAAAGGAATTAAAACAATATTTTATCCTTGTATGCCTTTTTCAAGGAAAGAATACGAAAAGGCTGACAATAAATATAATTGTCCTATTGTAATCTCTTATTCAGAGGTTTTAAAAAATAATATTGAAGGTTTAAAAAATCCGGAGATAAAATTCATTAATCCATTTTTACCTTTTGATACTCCAAATTTAGTAAAGAAAATATTGGAATTAGATGAATTTAAAGAATATAAATTTACCAAACAAGAATTAATTGATGCAGCCGAAAAAGCTCAGAGTGAATATCATAAATGTAAAAAAGATATTCAAGACAAAGGAATTGAAACCGTTCGATATTTAGAAGAAAATAACTTGAAGGGAATTGTACTTGCAGGTAGGCCTTATCATATAGACCCAGAAATAAACCACGGAATTGATACTTTAATCACATCATTAGGGCTTGCTGTTTTAACAGAAGATAGTATTTCCAATCAAACAGAAGCTACAAGGCCAATAAGAGTTGTAGACCAATGGATGTTCCATTCAAGGCTATATGCCGCAGCCGATTTTGTTGGAAAACATGATAACCTAGAACTTGTACAATTAAACTCATTCGGTTGCCGGAGTAGATGCTGTAACAACAGACCAAGTTGAAGAAATTTTAAGAAGTTTCGGAAAAATGTATACTTTAATTAAAATTGATGAAGTAAATAACTTAGGTGCCGTAAAAATACGTATTCGTTCACTTCTTGCAAGTATGAACAAACGTGCAAATGAAAAATTAGAAGGAAATTACGCAATTAATAAAAAAGTATTTACAAAAGA
>CAKPDO010000038.1 GCA_934148985.1 uncultured Clostridia bacterium | reverse complement strand
TAGAAACAGGAGTTAAAATAGCTTTTTCATGGAATTCTTCCAAATTTCTAGAACCACAGTTAGACATAGTTGATTTAATCTTTTTAATAGTAACATTTAAATTATCTTTTAGTGGTCCAGCATAAGGAATGTATGAATCAACACCCTCAACAAAGCTCATTTTTTCAGCTTTAGAGCCAAGGTCATATCTTGTCCAGCTTCTAGCTCTCTTTGAGCCTTCTCCCCAATATTCTTTAACAAATTTTCCATCTAATTTAATTTTTGTTGTTGGACTTTCATCAAATCTTGCAAAATATCTTCCCATCATAACAAAGTCACAACCCATAGCTAAAGCTAAAGTGATATGATGGTCATGTACGATTCCTCCATCAGCACAAAGTGGAATATATATTCCAGTTCTTTTTGCATATTCTTCACGAGCTGCTGCAACATCTATTATACTTGTTGCTTGTCCTCTACCAATTCCTTTTGTTTCACGAGTAATACAAATTGAACCTCCACCGATTCCTATTTTTATGAAATCAGCTCCAGCATCTGCTAAATAATAAAATGCTTCTTGGCTTACAACATTTCCAGCACCAATTTTTACTTTTCCATCGTATTTTTCATGTACCCATTCAATAACTTCTTTTTGCCATACAGAAAATCCATCTGATGAATCCAAGCATAAAATATCAGCTCCAGCTTCTACTAATGCTGGTATTCTTTCTTCATAATCTCTTGTATTCACTCCAGCTCCTACTAAATAGCTTTGATTTTCGTCTTGTAAAGCTAATGGGTTTTCTTTATGTTGTTCATAGTCTTTTCTAAATACTAATGAATTTAAGTTTCCATTTTCTTCTATAACTGGCAAACAATTTATTTTCTTTTCCCAGATTATATCATTTGCTTCTGATAAAGTTAATCCAACTTTTGCATATACAAGTTTTTCTACAGGTGTCATTATGTCTTCTACTTTTTTGTCTAAACTATCTCTTGATAATCTATAGTCTTTACTTGTAATTATTCCAAGTAATTTTCCTCTTGCTGTTCCATCTTCTGTTACTGGAATTGTTGAATGGTCACTTTCTTCTTTTATTTCCAATATATCTCTTAATGTATCATTTGGTTTCAAATTCCATTTACTTCTTACAAATCCTGATTTAGATTCTTTTACATGTCTTACCATTGCTGCTTGTGATTCTACAGATTGTGACATATAAATAAATGCTAATCCTCCCTCTCTTGCTAATGCTATTCCCATTTCTTCTCCAGAAACTGCTTGCATTATTGCTGATGTAAATGGTACGTTTAGATATATTGAAGCTTCTTCTCCAACTTTATGTTTTACAAGTGGTGTCCTTAATGATATTTTATCTGGTGTGCACTCCCTTGTTGTTAATCTTGGTATTAGTAAGTATTCATTAAAAGTCCTTGATGGCTCTGTTAAATATGTTGCCATTTTTATTCCTCCTTATATTTTTTTTTCGATTTTTAGCTATACCCTATTATACTACATTTAACCGCATTTTGTAAACCTTTACTTTAATTTTTCTACTTGTTTTTACATATTATTTTGTGTTATAATGTTGTATAGATTATATTGAAAGGAAATTAATATATGTTTAACTAGGTGGTCAGTGGAATAGGAATTGCTCCAGACATTCAAAACACTATATCAATTGAAGCTTTACCTAGTGCTACAGAAGATATTGTTCTTCACTCTAAAGTAGCTGTAATAAAGCATTTCTTAATTATTATGAGGCAATTATTTAATTCTAATATTCATTTTAAAGTTACAGTTAACTTTGATAAAAATATGAATGAACATTGTGGCTTAGCTTCTAACTCTATGCTATCAAATGCTATATATCTCTTTGGAAATGTTCTTGGTAAAAATGAATTAGTGCAAATATTAGATGATAATTTTGTTGAAGAACAAAATGGCTTCTTAGTCAGAGATATAAGATATTTGCATTAAAGAAAATTTAAAATTCGACATATATTCCATTAATAATAATGGTGTTCATACTATTTAATAAAAAAAGAAATAGAGTATTCGAATTGATCGACTGCTCCATTTCTTTTTTATTGCCAAAAATTACTTAGCAATAATTAATTAACAATTTCTCTTGCAAGCTGCACGCCAGAAGCTGATGCCATCATCAGGCCTCTAGTAAGACCACAACCGTCTCCGATTGCATAAAGATTTTTGATGCTTGTTTCAAAACTATCATTAAGCATCAATTTGTTGCTATAAAATTTGATCTCAGGTGCATATAACAAGTTGTCTTCTCCGGCAAATCCAGGAATAACTTTGTCTAGCATTTTGATGAATTCAATCAAATCTTTTACAACGCGATACGGCATACATGATCCAATATCTCCAGGGACTGTCGCGCTGAGTGTTGGTTCCACCGAATTCGACTTTATTCCATTCTCTGTAGATGGTTGTCCTTCAAGTAAATCTCTCAATCTCTGAATCAAAATTTGCCCATTTCCCTGCTGATTGACAGCCTTTGCCATCATTCTTGAGGACTCAATCGGATCTTTTACTCCCTTCAGCTCGATAGATGCAAGTAATGCCAAATTTGTGTTTTTGCTCTTCTTCTCCTTGCAGGCATGTCCATTAGCTGTTGTAAGATCCCCTTTATAACTTTCTGCCGATACCCATCCAGATGGATTCTGACAAAAAGTACGAACTTTGTCCCCATATGGCTCTGGAAATCCGATGAACTTTCCTTCATACAAGTTATCGTTAACTTCTTTGATAACATAATCCGGAAGTTCGTATCTTACGCCAATATCAATTGCCGTCGGAGATGACGCAATACTATACTTTTTGCACATTTCCTCTAACCAATCTGACCCTGCACGTCCAACAGCAAGCACTACTTTTTTGCCATATACTTCTGTTGTTGCTTCTGCACCTGGATAACGGTACTTTACTCCTTGAACATTGCCATTACTGACAATCAAATCAGTAACTTCCGTTTCAAAGAGAGTCTTAATTTTGTGAGCTTTAAGGTATCTCTCAATTTTCTGATACACCAGATGTGCCCAGTCTGTACCAAGATGCCTAATTGGAATACTAACAAGGTTTAAGCCTGCCTCTTTGGAAATTTTCTTCAGCTTTTTCGTGTATTCCTGATTATTCATTCCCTTTATTTCAGTTGTTGCACCAAAGCTTAAATACACATCGTCGGTATATTTAATAACATTTTTCGTTTCTTCTACACCGATATACTTATGCAAATTTCCTCCCACATAGAAATCCTGATCATCTTCGTTGAAAAGGCTCATTTTTCCATCTGAAAACGCCCCCGCACCTGATGAGCCATTTGCAATATTGCAAATCTTACACTTGATGCATTTTCCTTTTTCCTGTGCCGGACATCTTCTTTTTGCTACAGCTTTTCCTCTTTCGATAATCAGAACGCTAGCATTTTTGTTCCGCTGGATGCATTCATATGCAAAGAACATCCCAGCTGGACCTCCACCTACAACTACATAATCCCAACTTTTTTTCATATGCAATCCTCCTATTGCTTTGTACTCGAGATACAAAATAATTTCTCGATGTTTGCGTGTTAACATTGGTATTATACACTGTTCTATTCATTTTTGCAAGCTTTTATGTTAACTTTTTATATTTTTTCTTATATAAAAAATTGCAACAGGTCATCTCAAGACAACCTATCGCAATTTTTCATTTTTTAAAAAAACCAGCCCATATCTTTATTTTCACAAAAATATTTAATAACATCTCTCGCTTCATTTAATTCTTTTTCATTTGCCTTACTCAAAGATGTTATACATAATACATTGTGAAATTTGAGCGCTATAATTACTCCTGCAAAAAATAAAAACACAATAAATTTTGCCCCTATGCCATTAGCCATAAAAAAAATTCCCAAAAAAGTATTAAAGATTCCCATACATTGAATTGGCTTAATCTCCTCTATTTTAGATGAAACAATAGCGGAAGCCTTTTGTATCTCATCCAATGCTGGAATTCTTCCGTACTTTCTGTATGCATTAACAGCTTTATACAATGCATACTTTCTTTTAGCAACTGCGTTCTCCTCTTTGTATATACTTATTCTTATCAGCTCTAAGATACCCATACTAATCAAAGTAAAGCAGCCAAATCCTAAGAAAAGCATTCCTGTCATTATAATGTCTTCTCCTATTTTGCTAAATGCTATCGCATATATAATTGATAGCATCATAAGGAAACATAATGATTTTGCCATTTTTGTTTTAAAATTATAGCTAACTGAATTTTTTCCTATAAGGTCACAATAATTATCTTTGTAATTAATCAGAAACGCTGGCTGTTGTGACAATGTGTAAGCTCCATTTTTATTTTCCGAACTTACATACGCCAAGCGCTCTGTTACAATTGCCATACCCCTTGTTCCGGCAATTATACTCTCAATCCGGTTCTTTTCTCCTTCTTCTTCTTCAACTAACCATCTTTTCATGTTGATACCTCCCGTTGTTTTAGTTAGTGCTTGATTTTTTCGAGATATAAAACAATTTCTCGAGCAATGCACTTTAATGTTTGCAATTATATACCTTTTTTAGGCAATATGCAAGCATTTTTAATTTTTGCTCTTTAATTTTTATGCACTTGCCTTATTTTCATCAGCGACAACTTCAGGTTCACTGCCATTTTCCACAGTTTCCTTAGTTATAATACATTTAGTAATTTTATCATTTGAAGGAATTTCAAACATAATATCAGTCATAATTCCCTCTATTATAGAACGAAGCCCTCTTGCACCTGTTTTTAGTTCAATCGCTTTATTAACAATTGCTTCTATAGCATCATCTTTAAATTCAAGTTCAACTCCATCAATTTCAAGCAATTTTTTATATTGCTTAACTAAAGCATTTTTAGGCTCTACAACAATCTTTTTTAATGCCTCTTTATCAAGTTCTTTAAGAGTTGCAACAATTGGAAGTCTACCAATAAATTCTGGAATTAAACCAAATTTTAACAAATCTTGTGGTAACAATTCTTCAAATATTTTATATTTATCTATTTCTTTATTTGATTGAATTGATGTTCCAAAACCTATTGTTTTTTTACCAGTTCTGTCTCTTATAATATTTTCTAGACCTTCAAATGCTCCTCCACAAATAAATAATATATTTGATGTATCTATTTGTATCATTTCTTGATGTGGATGTTTTCTTCCCCCTTGAGGTGGAACTGATGCAATTGTTCCTTCAACAATTTTTAAAAGTGCTTGTTGAACTCCTTCTCCACTTACATCTCTTGTGATTGATGGATTTTCTGATTTTCTTGTTATTTTGTCTATTTCATCTATATAGATAATTCCTTTTTCTGCTTTTTCAATATCTCCATCAGCTGCCTGAATAAGTTTTAAAAGAATATTTTCAACATCTTCTCCAACATATCCAGCTTCTGTAAGCGTTGTAGCATCGGCAATTGCAAATGGTACATTTAAAATCCTAGCTAAGGTACTAGCTAAAAGTGTCTTTCCACAACCTGTCGGTCCAAGTAATAAAATATTGCTTTTTTGAATCTCAATTTCGTCTTCTTTATTTTTCGTTTTTTCTTCATGATTTATTCTTTTATAATGATTATATACCGCTACAGATAATATCTTTTTAGCCTCATCTTGCCCAATTACATAATCATCAAGAACTTTTTTTATTTCCTTAGGACTAGGAATTTTTTCATTTTCATTTAATGAATATGTTTCTTCATCATCAAGAAAGCCTTCTTCTTCTAATATAGAAGTACAAAGTCCTATACATTCATCGCAAATATATACACCAGGTCCTGCAACAATTTTTTTTACACTACTTTGTGGCTTTCCACAAAAAGAACAATATACATTTTTCATTGTTTCATCGTTTTTTGCCATTTACCAAACTCTCCCTTATTTTCTTTTATATAAAATTTCATCTATTAATCCGTATTCTAAAGCTTCTTCAGCAGTCATATAATTATCTCTTTCAGTATCTTTCATAACTTGCTCAATTGGTTTTCCTGTTCTATCAGCTAAGATTTTTGTTAATCTTTCCCTTGTTTTAATCATTTGCTCAGCATGAATTTTGATATCTGTTGTTTGACCAGAAATTCCTCCTCCTGCTATTAAAGGTTGATGTATTAATATTTCAGCATTTGGCATTGCAAATCTTTTTCCTTTTTCTCCATTTGCTAAAAGTACTGCTCCAAAACTCGCTGCTAATCCTAAACAAAATGTTGATACTGGACATTTTATATAATTCATTGTATCAACTATTGCAAGTCCATCAGTTACACTTCCACCTGGTGAATTTATATAAAAGTAAATTTCCTTGTCTGGGTCTTCAGACTCTAAGAACAACATTTGTGCTATTACTAAACTAGCTGTTGTACTATTCACATCTTCACCTAAAAATATTATTCTATCTTTTAATAATCTTGAAAAGATATCATAAGAACGTTCACCCTTACTTGTTTGTTCTATTACATAAGGTACTAAACTGTTTTTTTCTAACATATTTTTCCTCCTTGCTGGGACAATTGGACCGGTTCTTTTTGGGACTGACTCATCGGGACCGGTTCTTTTTGAGTCCATTTTTTATTATTATAATAATTTACCAAAATGGACTCAAAAAGAACCGGTCCCGATGAGTCAGTCCCAAAAAGAACCGGTCCCAATGAGTCATTTTAGCAAAAAGAGGGAATGATTAAAAAATCTCTTTTTTAAACCTCCCCCTACTTTTACTTAATATTATTCTGATTTTTTAGTTTGTTTCTTTGTTTCTGTTTTTTTAGCTGCTTTTTCATTTTTTTCATCTTCAGCTTCTTCTTTTTTCTCAGCTTTTTTAGTTGTCTTTTTAGTTGCTTTCTTTTCTTTACTATTTGCAACTAAAAATTCAATAGCTTTTTCACTTTCAATTCCTTGTTTTATATAATTTTTAACATTTTCATTTTCTTCTAATTCTTTAGCATCTTTGCCATAGTTTTTAGCCATTTCTTCTATTTTAGCCTTGATTTCGTCATCTGTAGCTTCTATTTTTTCAGCTTTGATAACTGCTTCTAATGCTAATCTTGATTTAATAGCATCTATTGCTTGAGGTTCATAATTCTTTCTAAATTCTTCTTCAGTTTGACCTAGCATCTTTAGATATTGTTCCATTTTTATTCCTTGATATGACATTCTTTGTTCCATATCTCTCATCATGTTATCAATTTCCATTTCTATCATTCCTGAAGGAATTTCTACTTTCATATCTTCTATAACTGCTCTTACTGCTGCATCTTCTTTTTCGTATTTTTCTCTGTCTTTATTTTGTTTTTCTTGCTTTTCTTTGATACTATTTTTTAGTTCTTCTAGAGTATCGAACTCACTAGTATCTTTTGCAAATTCATCATCTAGTTCTGGCAATTCTTTTTTCTTTAATTCATGTAGTTTTACTTTGAATACTGCTGGTTTTCCAGCTAATTCTTTAGAGAAGTATTCTTTTGGGAATGTTACATTAATATCTCTTTCTTCATCTATTTTCATTCCTACTACTTGGTCTTCAAATCCTTCGATAAATGAATGGCTTCCTAATACTAAATCATAATTTTCAGCTTTTCCACCATCAAATTGTTCTCCGTTTACATATCCATCAAAGTCTATTGTTGCTGTATCTCCATTTTCAGCTGCTCTATCTTCTACTGAAATTAGTCTTGCATTTTGTTCTTGCATTGATTTTAATTCTTTTTCAATGTCTTCATCTTTTACATTATACTCTATTTTTTCAATTTCTATACCTTTATATTTTCCAAGTTCAACTTCTGGTTTTGTTTGTACTATTGCTGTGAACTTTAAGTCTTGTCCTTTTTCCATTGTTATTATATCTATTTCTGGTCTAGATACTGCATCTATGTTATTGTCTTTTAGTGCTTTTTCATATTCTTCTGGAACTAACTCATTAAATGCATCTTCATAGAATATTTCTTTTCCATAATATCTTTCTACTATATTTTGTGGTGCTTTTCCTTTTCTGAATCCTGGGATATTGAAGTATTTTGCACTTTGGAAATATACTTTCTTTATGGCATTTTCAAATTTTTCTGCCTCTATTGTAATTTCTAATTTTACTTCATTTGCATTTTGTGTTTTCTCTACTTTACACTCCATTTAAAATCTTCCTTTCTATTAATTGTGTCTTTTTCTAAAATTTCCCACGCGAAATCCATACGCTTTCTCATTATATCACATTTTTAATAAATTGCAACAATTTTTAATATTTTTTTTAAAATGTCTTGTATTTTATTTTATTTTGTGTTAAACTAGATGAAGTCAATTGATTTATGTGTTTTAAATACACATAATAATGTAGATTTATCATTTTTACATAGATAGAAATAAGTCAATTTAAGGAGGTGCAAAGGAAAATGGCAGTTTGTGCAATTTGTCAAAAAAAACCTATTTCTGGAAATAAAATTAGTATCGCACGTTCACATGTAAGTAGAAGAGCTCCACGTACATGGAAACCTAATTTAAGAAGCGTAAAAGCTGAAATAAATGGTGAAGTTAAAAGAGTTTGTGTTTGCGCTAAATGTTTAAGAAATGGAAAAGTTAAAAGAGTATAATAGAAAAATCGTTTTGAATAAGTCAAAACGATTTTTTTATTATCTCTTTTTTGTTTATTTTAGTTAATAGTATTTTTAGTATTCATTTTTACTACTAAGTTCAATTATCAAATCCATATTATCATCTTCAGCTGCTTTATTTTTTTTAATAGCTCCACATTTTTTACATTTAAATATAATTACATATCCCTTTTTGTTGCTAATTTCAAGCCCCACAGGGACTAAATCTCCATGACATTTTTCTTGTCTATCCCCTGGATTTATATCAACATGTTTTGAATGTAAACAATATGGGCAATGATTTCTACATGAATATCCAAGTTTTGAAACTTTTTTTCCACAATTTTCACATATGAATTCTTCATCTATTACTGTAAAATTTCTTTGCATATTTTCCTCTTTTCTTTTTGTATCAAGGACAGTCCTTTTGAACTACAAAAACCGTCCTTGATATGAAGCTTTTAATACTCAAAATATCCTCCGCCAAGAAATTCTTTAAGCAAAGAATTTGCTGGTATATATTCTGATGGAATTGGTTCAAAATATTTTAAAATATTAATTAATCTTACTGCTTCTGCATGTTCTCTTTTATCTTTTGGTATCTCTTGAAGTAGTGGCATAGCAATATTTTTTAAAGCTGCTATTTCGTAAATTAAAGATGTATTAAATATGCTATCAGCTGTTTCTTGGTAAGGGAAAATATTTTTTCTTTCTCCTCTATTTACTTTGGGCCATGAATTTAGTGTATGTGATGCACTATAATTTCTAAATTGAAAATCCCTTACTATTCTTCTTATTAATCTTGTATCTGTTGTTGAAATTCTATTTAGTCTATCCATATTTAAAACTGTCAAATCGCTTATATAAACTTTGTACTTGTTTTCTTTTGGTATTTGTGCGGTTAATTTATCATTTAAGCAATGTATTCCCTCTATAACTAAAATTTCGTCTTTTGCTAGATGCATTGTTTTTCCCTTATACCTTTTGGTTCCAACAGAAAAATCGAATTCTGGACATTCTATTGTTTCTCCATTTAATAAAGCTGTTAAATGGTTATTGAATAGTTCTAGGTCTATTGCTTCTATGTTTTCAAAATCATATTCTCCATTTTCATCTCTTGGAGTATCTGGTCTTTCAACAAAATAGTTGTCAACAGATATTGTCACTGGTTTTAGCCCATTTATCTTTAGCTGTAAACCTAATCTTTGGGCAAATGTAGTTTTTCCTGATGATGATGGTCCAGCAATTAAAACCATTTTCACATCTCTCTTTTGAGCTATTTTATCTGCTATTTGAGCTATTTTCTTTTCATGTAAAGCTTCTTCTAACATTATTAAATTCTTTATATTTCCATTTTTTATGATGTTATTTAATTTATATATTGTTGTTACATCTAATATTTTGTGTATATCATTGTATTCATCTAATGCCCAATGTAATTTTTTTGTTTCTTGATAAGGTGGTAATGTATTTGGATTACTACTACTTGGATATCTTAATAAAAATCCATCATCATATTGTACTAAATCAAAAACTTTTGTAATGCCTGTATTTATAGCTATGTCTTCATATATATAATTATAGTAATCTTCACAATAGTACATATTTATTTCCTTATTGTTTTCTAAATCAAGTTGTAATCTTCCTCTTGATGAATCTTCTTTTTCATATAATTTTTGTGCTTCTTCTCTAGTTAATGTTTTTTGAATAATTGGCAAATTCTGTTCAATTATTTTTCTCATTTCATTCTCAACATTTGTTAAAATTTCTGTTGTTACTTCCATATTGTCTATTGTACAAAACATAGAATATGCAAGTTGATAATTTACCCTTATTTTAGCTTCTTTATATAATTTATCAAATGCTTTTGCCATTATATAAATAAGAGTTCTTCTATATATTTTCATTCCACCTTGTGAAGCTATATTTACAAGTGCAACTTCTCCATCTTCTTCTAACACATAGTCTAATCTTTGATACTCATTATTATATTTTGCCCCAATAATTGGAACTTCACTTTTTTCAATTTCTTCCTTAAATGCTTCTTTTATGGTTGTTCCTGTTGGTATTTCCATTTCTTCTGAATTGTACATTATTTTCATATTTTTGTCCTTTCTGCAATATTATTCTTCACCTAAATCATCATCATCATCTTCTTCAGGCATTTCTTCACCTAAACTTTGTTCAAATGCTTTTTCGAAGTTGTCCCTTACTTTTTTCTCTACTTCATTCATTATTTCTGGGTTATCTGTTAAATATTTTTTAACATTTTCTCTACCTTGACATATTTTTTCACCTTTATAACTGAACCATGAACCACTTTTTACAATTATATCTAAGTTTACTGCCATATCAACAATATTTCCTACTTTTGATATTCCTTCATTGTAAACTAGGTCGAATTCAGCCTCTCTAAATGGTGGTGCAACTTTATTTTTTACTACTTTCACTCTTACTCTATGTCCTGTTACTTCTCCATTTTGCTTTATTTGCTCTATTTTTCTTATATCTAATCTTACTGATGAATAAAATTTCAAAGCACGACCACCTGTTGTTGTTTCTGGGTTTCCAAACATTACACCTATTTTCTCTCTTAATTGGTTTATAAATATTAATACCGTTTTTGATTTATTTATTGCCCCTGCTAGTTTACGAAGTGCTTGTGACATAAGTCTTGCTTGAAGCCCCATATGAGAATCTCCCATATCTCCATCTATTTCTGCTTTTGGAACTAATGCTGCAACTGAGTCTACTACTACTACGTCTATAGCTCCACTTCTTACTAAACTTTCTGTTATTTCTAATGCTTGTTCTCCTGTATCTGGTTGTGATACTATTAAATTATCTATATCTACTCCTAGTTTTTTTGCATGAACTGGGTCTAACGCATGCTCAGCATCTATGAATGCCGCTTCTCCACCTAATTTTTGTGCCTCTGCGACTACTGATAATGCAAGTGTTGTTTTTCCTGATGACTCAGGTCCATATATTTCTACTATTCTTCCTCTTGGCAATCCTCCTATTCCTAGTGCTATATCTAGGCTTAGTGAACCTGTTGGAATTGATTCTATTTCCATTGCTTTATAATCTCCAAGCCTCATTACTGAACCTTTTCCAAATTGTTTTTCTATTTGACTTAAAGCTACATCTAAAGCTTTTTTTCTTTCAATATTTTCTGCCATTAATTTTTCCTCCTTATTTTGCAAATTTATGTTTGCTACAGCTATTATATACAGCAAACATTTTTTTGTCAATACATTTTTAAAATTTTTATTTAGATGTATACCATTCACTTATATTATAAAATATATTATACCAATTGGCTTTTATATCTCCTACAAGTTCCGTATTTTTTACAGCTATAATTTTATTTCTCGCAATTCCTATATATGGTACATTTTCATTATAAATTTCATATAACCTTTGATATTTTGACTTTAACTCATTTTTATCTGTTGAATTTTTTGCTGCATTTAATATATCATTTACTTCCTGATTTTCGTATTTTGCAAGATTATTATATCCAAAATATGTTGATAAGTCCGGTGCTATCGACTGTTTTATGCTTCCAAGCATCATATCATAATTCATATTATTCAAATATGAATTATAACTAGAATCATCTGCATAAATTATATTTACCAAAATTCCTTGTTCATTTAATTGATTTTTTATGTCTTCAGCTGCTGCTCTTCTTGTACCATCATTTGCTCTTACAACTAAATTTAGTTCTAATTGTTTAGTCCTATAATTTTCTATCCTTTGCCATACACCATTTTTTAATTCCCATCCTGATGATGTAAGCAAACTATTTTTTTCATCTATATTATAGTAATTTTCATCTTGACTATTTATCAAATAATTTCCGGCATTTAATGGAAAATTTGCTGTTTTATACATATTTCCATATGAATTTGAAATCACTCTTTGTTTATCTAACGCCGCTCTAATTGCTTTTCTTACATTTAAGTCAGATAAAATTCCACTTTGTGTATTTAATGCTAAAAATATAAAGTTTCTTCCTTCAATTTCTTGTGCATCATATCCAATAGTTCCAATATAGTCTTGGTATGAAGCATTTTCTGTTGTTATTAGGTCTATACTTCCCATTTTAAATGCATTGTATAACTCAGCTGCCGTAGTATACAAATTTACTGTTATTTTTTCTATAATTGGATTTTCATTTTTTATATTCCACCAATTTGAATTTTTTTCAAGCACGATTGTGTTATTATTTACTTCTGAAATTTTGTATTTGCCAGTATTTACAGGCGCTTTATTTTTTTCAGTGTTCCAAAAATCTGTATCAAGATAATAATTACTACTTAAAATTGGAAAATTTAAATAATATTCAAAATTGCTTATTTCTTGCGATAAAATAATTCTAAGTGTATAATTATCTATTATGTCTACTTCGCTTATAAGATTTACATTTGCCGCATAAATTGAATTTTGATTTTCTTTTAATCTGTCTATAGTATATTTTACATCATCACTTGTAAATCGATTTCCATTACTCCATTTGATTCCTTGTCTTAGTTTTATTATATATACACTATTTGAATTTTTTGCACATTCTTGAGCAAGTACATATTTTGTTTCAAAATTCTCTGTTATTTCAATAAGTGGCTCATATATTAATTTATCTATATCTTGAACTTTTTTGTTAGAAGTAATTATTGGATTTATATTGTCAAATTCTGATATTGCGAGAGTTATTCCTTTTCCTTTTTCTAATTCTTGTACATTTGAACTTGTATTTGTGCTATTTCCGGAATTTTTTTCATTTCCTTGCACTTTTACCATATATATTGCAAAAACCATTATAATTATTATAAATAATATAAACATATATCCAAATATATTATTTTTCATACTTACCTCTTATTCTTAAATTAAAAACTACATTTGTCATTATATAGTATTTTATAGAATTGTCAAGGGGAATTTTGTCGAATATATGAGAATTATTTAGTGTTTTAAAATTTCTAAATTTAATTTTAAAAAATAAAAATACTATGGAATTTTAATTACTCCATAGTATTTTTGTTCTTTATATATTTTTTCCTTGCTTCATTTTTAAATTTTTCATCTGAAACAGATTTTAAATTTATTTCAATATTTTCAATACTTGCTGCTATTGCCGCATTTGCATATTTTTTACATATTTTAAAATCACTTTCGAGCAATTTATTTCCAACTTTTTCCAATTTTTTTGATAAGTTTAAAGTTTTAATACCTTCTTCCAAGGTTTCTATGCAAAATTTTACACTTTCTTTACATACTTCATCATACATTTCTGCATTTTGCTTTCTATTTCTATATGCTTCAAGTATTTTTTTTAACACGTTTCTATCTTCATCAACAATTTCAATTGCCCTTTTTTTTAAATTTTGTGCTTCATTTTTTATCTCTATAACTTCGTCTTGTACATTTTCATATTTCTTTTTTCCAATTGTTTTATTACAAATATATATTAGTAATGAATCTGTTATAGAAAGTATCATTCCAACTGTACTGCCACCAGCAAGTTCAATATCGGGATTTTCCAAATCTTCTAATATTGGAAGCATTTTTTCTCCATATGTTTTCATTTTTTCTCCAACTCTATTTTTTTCTTCTTAATATCCAGTTTTCTTCACATTTAATAGGCAATTTCATTTTTACCTTTTGTCCTTGTTTACCAGGATTTACAGTATCTATGTCCACACCAGTTTCTTCATCCCATAAATTTTCGATTTTAAATTTAACAGGTTCTAGTTTTCCAGGAACTAAAATTTCCATTTCATCTCCTACAGATAATTTATTTCTTATTTCAACTAATGCCTTTTCTTGTTCTTGGCTTACAACTTTTCCGCCAAACTCGTAATTTGCATTATACTGTTTTCCCTCATATTCTTGTATGTCTTTATTATCTCTGCCATTAAAGTAAAATGTTGTTAATCCTCTTGTTTTAATTTTTTCGATTTCTTTCATATATTTTTCAGCATTATATTCTTTTGGATTTTTTTCGTAATCATCAATTGCTGCTCTATATATTCCAACTATGCTTGCTATGTAATATTCAGTTTTTAATCTACCTTCTATCTTTAAGCTATCTACACCCATTTCTATAATTTCTGGAAGTTCATGTATTAGGCATAAATCTTTTGAAGACAATATACTTGTTCCATGTTCATCCATTTCAACAGGCATAAGGTTTCCTGGGTTATTTTTTTCTTCTAAATATACATTATATGACCATCTGCAACTTTGTGCACAACTTCCATAGTTTGCACTTCTTCCGCA
>CAKPDO010000037.1 GCA_934148985.1 uncultured Clostridia bacterium | reverse complement strand
AAATATATTAGAAGGTGATATAAATGATTTGCTCTACAGATATTACAAACTTAAAGTCAAACATATTTGACAAAATAGGACAAAAGATAATAGTTAAAGGTACTTTAGGGAGAAACAAATCTTTTGAAAAAGAGGCCACAATTGAAAAAGTATATTCAAATATATTTACAATAAAATATGATGAAGGAGCAAGAAATGCAACATATAGTTATACAGACATACTAACAAGAACAGTAGAAGTTCAAGTATTAAATGATGATAATACATATTGCCCATTAATACCACCAGCACAAGTAGTAAGTAAAAAAAGAATAAAAGTATAAAGAAAAATGGCAAGTTAAAAATACTTGCCATTTTTGTAAATATAGCCCAAAGGAGAACTTTAATGATAAATTTAAGAAGTGAAAAAGGTTCGATAACATTATTCGTATTAGTTTCATGTATGTTTTTTATTGCGTCTGTTGCATGTGTACAAATATATATGCAAAGTAAACAAACAGCAGTAGATAGAGAATTCAGGCAAATAAAAGACAACTACGAGGGAAATTCTTTAGACGAAAATAATTTAAAAGAAAGCTATGAAAAAATCTTAAAACAAAAGAATATAGAAATAAATATTATAAATACAAGTATAAAAGATGAAAGCATTATAGTGGAATTTAATGTAAATGATGTAGATATAAATTTAATAAAATATGGATGGGCAAAAGAAGATACAATTGATAAAGTAAGCAAATGGACATATATTGAAAAAAGTAGTTCAAAAGATAATATGCTAGCAATATACGATGAAGAAGCACCTTCAGGAGATTATTATCTATTTATAGTGATTAATGACTTTACAAAATCTTATAAAGTTACAGTATAAAAAAGCAAAGGAATTATTATTTATAGTCCTTTGCTTTTTTATAATTAATTAATCCAAAAAATAATATTACTGAAAATAATACTACACAGTGTTAGAATAATAGAAAAAATACCGTCCAATAAAGTTTTTATTTGTTTTAATTTCAAATATACCAAATGAAAGTATATAGAAAAAAATAAAAATACAAATAATTGAAAAAAATAGTCTAATAAAAAATGTATTCATAAGAAAAATCTCCTTTTAAGAATCTTGAACAAGGAAACTCGAAATAACATTAGAGTTTATCTTAATATTAAATTCGGTTCCGAGAATATTTATCTTTCCAATTATATTTTTGATAATCAGATATAATTAAAAATTTTTGTTTAACAATTTTATAAAAACTATTTATATCACTATTGTATTCGCGTGAAGTTTTATATAAATAATTTTTCATTATTGAAGTTAAATAATTTTTTAATGAATCATTAACTTTGTTTAATGTTTCAGCATCTGAAAAGTTTAAATCATTTTGACCAGTTAAGGTTTTAGCACTTAAATTTAAGACAACAGTTATTTCTGGAGTTTGCTTTGAAATATCAATTTTTGTATATGTTGGCTCTAGGCTACTTACAGAAACATAAATTTTTTTTTCTTTGTCATATGGATTATCAATGCAAACCGTAAAATTATTAACTTCATTTTCAATCAGACTATAGCATAGGGTTTCTATGGCCGAAAGTTTACCTATATAATATGGTCCTTTAAATACAGCTAAACCAATATTTTCAGTACCTCTATCTCCAGAAATAATAGGGATGCCTGGAGATAAAACATCAAGGACGGAATTGCCATTAGGATTATTAGAATTAGCAGAATCTAATTCGTCATCAGATGATAAAGAATTTGATGATGTTTCATTGGAACTTGATGATTGAGAACTTTGGTTAGTATCATTTGAAGAGCTTGATTCTTTTTGACTTTTGGTTCCTAATATGGCAACAGAACCGACCATTTTCATTTGTCATATTTTGATAAAATTTATTTAATTTAATGTCGGAAGTATATCCAGTGTATTCGGCTGAAGTCGGAAAAAAATCATAATATTTTGTTAAGATTCCTTCTAATGATGAAGAAGAATTTTTCATATAATCGCTTGCTTTATCTGTAGTGATTATGACATTAGTTGTTGGACGTATTTGTGTATCATTCATAAGATATGTTATTTCTTGTAGAATTCCGTTTTTAGCAATTTCTTCAGAAAAGACAACAACTTTACAATGAGACAAATTTATTTGCTTTCCAACATAAGCATTCATTAATGTGATTGAGTCTGGAATTGAAGTGGATACGACAGAATTTATAATGGGTTTACTAGATGAAGCTGATGAAGATTCTGAAAATGCACTTAAATCAGTAAATTCAAATGAAACTTGTAAATTATTTCCAGATGCATCTTTGTCAATTCCGATTGCAATAACATAGTCTAAATGGTCGATGTTATGGGAATTGTATGAAGCCGAGAAAGCATATCCAAAGATTAAAATTGAAGTTATAATAATTAATATACTTATAATTTTTTTCATTTTTAACTATATTTCCTTTCGTTAAAGGTGAATTTGTAATTTTTGGCTAAGATTATTTTTTGTATTCGATAAATATTTTTTTTATATTCGATAATACAAGAATAATAAGAGGGAGAACTATTCCAAATGTAATAAGTAATGTTTTTGACAAATTTGTTTCTAAAAATAAAATAGTCGAATCAAGCTTATAACACATTGTTATGCTAAAAATACTAAGCAAATATGCAAAAATCATAGGTTTTCCATCTGAGAGATTAGTTATATTTTTAAATAATTCTATTACTATATGTGCATTTAAACTAAATATTGGGATAAACCCTAAAATACATAAAAGTAGAAACAAAGCATCTAATCTTTGAAAAAATGCACCGAATTCTATTGATCTTACAGAGATATACAATGGAAAAAATTCACTGTTACTAAATTTTTCTCCAAACAAAAATAAAATGTTGCCACAACTAAATAATAGGAATATTGAAGACAAAAATATTGATATTGTAATTATCTTTGTGAATTTTTGCGGCTGTTTTAGTTTAGAAGGGATAAATAGTAAATATGCTAATCCATAAAAAGCGTATATATTGCTTAGCCCACTAAAAAAAGTGGAACTTATTCCATTACCTAAAATTGGAAAAATATTTTCAAAGTCGAAATTTTTTCCATTACCAACAAATATAAGAAAAACACTTAAAATTAAAAATGGTAATATAAGGACAGCGGATTTATAAAGGCTATTATTTTTGAAAAGAATGGTTATTCCTGTTGCAATACAAAATAATAATGCAATAAATAGTTCATTAGTCATTGGATAGTATATTGTTTGCAGGCAGTCGCATATTTTTTTTAAAAACAAAGAAGCTCTAAAAGTAAAATAAATGATAAAGATAGCCCCTATTATTTTTTTTAATATTTTACCACCCAAAAAGTTGGAAATTTCTAATAAATTATTTCCAATAAAATTTTTGGAGAGTACACCGAATATTAAGCATATAATTAAAGCTAAAATGCTAATAAAGACAACATTAATAAGACTTGCAGAAGAACAAGTTCGAATTATAGCCTGACTTGTTGATAAAATCATGCCATTAATAGAAATAAGAGATAAAAATGCAATTGCTTCAATATTTTCTAATTTATTATTATCCATATATTATAATCCTTTCTTAATTATATTTCCATTTTTTACTAATTTTAGGTTGAGATTTTTCTTTTTTTGGTAAAATATAGTTTGCACGTGTTTCCTGTTTCCAAGTCGGTTTAATAAAATAACTATTAGAACCGATACCGAGATAAGGCGAAAAAGGGGCTGTAAAATTTACACCAAATGATTTAATACTGCAAAGCATCGAAATGTATAAAAATAATCCTAATCCAATTCCTAAAAATCCAGAAATATATCCTAAAAAAATGAATAAGAATCGGTATACTCGCAAATGAAATGAAAACGAAAAATCAGGAATAGCAAATGAGCTAAGCCCGGTGATTGCAACCACTATAATTAATATAGGACTTACAATATGAGCAGAAACAGCAGCATCTCCCAAAATAAGTGCACCAACAATTCCTAAAGTAGATCCTACAGGCCCAGGAACACGCAGACTAGATTCTCTAATAAGTTCAAAAGAAATTTCCATTAACAGTAGTTCAAATATTATAGGAAATGGAACATTTTCACGACTTGCAAAGATTGAAAGCAAAAGTTCAGTTGGTATTAGCTCTTGGTGAAATCCAGTGATAGCTATGAAAAAAGCTGGAGCAAGTAAAGTTATAAAATACGCAAAAAGTCTAATCAGCTTTAAGAAATTGGCAAATATAACTTTTAAATTTAAATCTTCTGGGGAAGATAAAAAATCAATTAAAACAGCAGGAGCTATCGTAGCATAAGGGGTTCCGTTCATTAAGATTATGACTCTACCTTGCATCAAAAAAGTGGCACTTTTATCTGGACGTTCAGTAGAAATTAAGCTTGGAATTCCGTAATAATCGTTATCTTCAATTAATTGTTCAAGTTGCCCAGAAGAGAAAATACTGTCAAGTTCCAAATTATTTAATCTGTATTTTACTTCATTTACAAGCTTAGGATTAGCAATGTTATTCATGTAGCAAATAGCAAGTTTTGTTTTAGAAATATCCCCAATTACCATATTTTCAATTATTAAGTTTTCATTATTAATGATTCGCCTTAAAAGTGATGTATTTGTTCTAAGATTTTCAACAAATGCTTCCTGTGAACCTTTTATAATAACTTCATTATTAGGAGCTTCAACACTTCTTTGCTTAAAACCTTTTACGTCAATATCAAATGCAACATTTATGGTATCTACAAATAAAATGCAATTACCAGAATTTACTCCACTAAAGGTATCTTTAAAATTTGTTATTTTTTCTAAACTGTTTTGTGGCATTAGGTTTGAATATATATAACTTTCAAGATTAAATTTTTTTATAGATATATTTTCTATTGGTTGTGGTGAATTTGTTTCTTGTTTTAAATTTCCATCGAATGTATTACTGTCATTTCTAAGCATTAGAGGATTTAGTATAAATCGATTTATTAAGTCAGAATTAACCATTCCATCAATATATAATAAAAAAGCTTTAAAGGTTTTGTTTTTTGCAGTTAAAGAAAATTTTCTTAGCATTATGTCACTATTGATTTCTGTATTATATTTGGATTCAATGTATTTCAAGTTTTGTGATATGTCGTTTGTTATGTCTTTGTTTTCTTCTTGATTTGGCATGTTAGTTTTGGCTGGTGGCGTTAATGTAAAATTATATTCTCTTTTAGGTCGATACTTAAATATTTGTTTAATGTTCATAGTGTTCTCCTTTTTTGATAGTATTGTCAAAAAATTTAAATTTATACATATCTAGGAAGATAAAATTCTTGCAAATTAGCCAATTTTAATGTATAATGTAAAAGATTTTTAAGAGAAAGAGGGAAAATATAAATGAAAGCAATAGAAATAAGAAACAAATATTTAAATTTTTTTAAAAGCCATGGACATGCTGTAATACCATCAGCATCATTAATACCAGAAAATGACCCATCAGTATTATTCACAACAGCTGGAATGCAGCCTCTAGTACCATATTTATTAGGTGAACCACATCCAGCAGGAACAAGATTGACAGATTATCAAAAATGTGTAAGGACAAATGACATAGATGAAGTAGGAGATAACCGTCATTTAACATATTTTGAAATGCTAGGAAATTGGTCACTTGGAGATTATTTTAAAGAAGAATCAATAAAAATGAGTTTTGAATTTCTAACAAAAGAATTAGGAATTCCAGTAGAAAAGTTATCTGTAACAGTATTTAAAGGAGATGAAGATTGTCCAAGAGATGAAGTAGCCGCAAAATGCTGGAAAGATGCAGGTATATTAGATGGACATATTTATTATTATGGGAAAGATGACAATTGGTGGATAGCAGGAGAAACAGGACCTTGCGGACCAGATACTGAAATGTTTTATGACACAGGAAAGCCAGCGTGTTCGCCAGATTGTCAGCCAAGTTGTGACTGTGGAAAATATGTAGAAATTTGGAACAATGTATTTATGGAATACTTTAAAGACGAAAAAGGATATTCAAAATTAAAACAACATAATGTTGATACAGGACTTGGCCTAGAGAGAATGACAATGTTACTTCAAGAAAAAGAAACACCTTATGATACTGAAATATTTAAGCCAATAATGGATAAACTAGTTGAACTTGAAAAAGTAGATATAATAGAAAGCAGAAGAATAATTGCAGAACACTTACGTTCAAGTATGATGATAATATCAGATGGAGGAAGACCTTCAAACCTAGATAGAGGATATGTACTTCGTCGTTTAATAAGAAGAATGATAAGACATATTAATAAACTTCAAATAAATCTTAGTGAACTTGAAACGCTAATAGACTTAAACGTAGAAAATTTAAAAGAAATGTATCCTGATTTAGAAAAAAATAAAGACACAATAAAGTCAGTTATAATTGAAGAAAAAAATAAATTCGTAAAAACATTAGCAAATGGTGAGAAAGAGTTTAACAAAGAAGTTACAAAATTAAAAGCCGAAGGAAAAGACATGATTGATGGAAAAATGGTATTCAGACTATACGATACATATGGTTTTCCACCAGAAGTGACAAAGGAATTAGCAGAAGAATCTGAAATGAAAATATCAATGAAAGAATTTGATGAACTATTTAAAAAACATCAAGAAAAATCAAGAGCAGGAGCAACACAAAAATTTAAAGGAGGTCTTGCTTCAACAGGAAAAATTGAAACAAAATATCATACGGCAACACACCTTTTAAATGCAGCACTAAAACAAGTTCTTGGCTCACATGTACATCAAAGAGGAAGCAATATAACTGAGGAAAGAATGAGATTTGACTTTTCTCATCCAAGTAAAATGACAGAGGAAGAGAAAAAGCAAACTGAAGACCTAGTAAATAAATGGATAGAAGATGCAATTCCTGTAGAAAGATTAGAAATGAAAAAAGATGAAGCAATCGCTATGGGAGCTGAAGCAATGTTTGCAGATAAATATGGTGATATTGTAACAGTTTATAAAATTGGAGATGTATCAATTGAACTTTGCGGAGGTCCTCATGTGTCTAATACTAAAGAATTAGGACATTTTAAAATAAAAAAAGAAGAAGCAAGTTCTTCTGGAGTTAGAAGAATTAAGGCTATATTAGAATAATTTTTGCGAAATGTTCCATTGGGACCGGTTCTTTTTGGAACATTTTTCGTGAAAAGAATCGTACACAATACAAAAAGAAAGGAAAATTCAAAATGAAAGATGATTGTTTATTTTGTAAAATAATAAAAGGAGAAATTCCATCAACAAAAGTGTATGAAGATGAATTAGTATATGGGTTTAAAGATATAAATCCAGCAGCACCAATTCATATACTTATTATTCCAAAAAAACATATAGATTGCTTAACTGATTTAACAGATGAAGATGAAAAATATGTGTGGGCTATCCATAAAGCGATGAACAAAGTAGCTGAAGAACAGGGATTTAAAGAAAATGGTTATAGAGTAATTGTGAATTGTGGTAAAGATGCAGGACAAGAAGTTATGCATTTACACTATCATTTATTAGCAGGAGCAAAATTTGGAGATAAAATTGTATAGAAAGGTAATAGAAAAATGAATTTTACACAAATTGCAATAATTTATTTAGTAGTGATTAATATTTTGGGATTTTTAATTATGGGATTAGATAAGCATAAAGCTAAAATGGCAGATAGAAGAATACCTGAAAATACATTGTTTATGTTTGCCGTTTTAGGTGGTGGTGTTGGAACTATAGCAGGAATGTATTTTTTTCATCATAAGACTAAAAAGAATACTTTTAGGATTGGTATGCCTTTAATTTTGATTTTGGAAATATTGATTTTTGTTTATTTTAGGTTTGTAGTGTGAGATTTTTTATCGTTTCGTTAACAAATGTATGTAAATAGGTTATAGTAGAGATCGCCTTTCTCTTAAGGGCAGAAAGGAGTATAGTATTACGTGAAAGAAATACTTAAAGTATTGAAACTTTATTTGATTTACTTAATTGTAAAACATTTAGGGGAGTAGATGAAAGGAAAAAGACTGGGAATTGTTTTGAGAAGACTTCCCAGTCTTTTTTGTATTACGTGAAATACTATTTTGACGTCATTAACCTTATAATAGCACACATTTTATTATATGTCAAATTTTTAGCTTTTATGAATAGAATTAAAAATTTTAAAAGCATATCAGTATACATAAAACAAAATGAAAAATATAAACAAGTAATTCACATTTTATCAACAGGTAGGTGTGCATAACTTTGATGTTAAAACTATATATTTTAAAGTTATTCACAGAGTTATCCACATTATCCACATGTAATGTGGATAACTAGATGACATAAATATGTATACATAATACACAAAAATGTACATAATTCGACAAAAATTTGTTTTTAACGACATGACAACTAAAATCATATAATATTGTAAAAAGTATTATGTGGAGGAAAAAATGTTTGAGGAGATAAAATATAGATTAAAAAGAAAATTGTTTAGACATATGAAAGCCTATGATATAACTTTAAATGAATTGATGGAAAAACAAATGAAGGGTGCTGAAATTATTGATGTAAGAAACGAAAGAGAATATAATGAAAGCCATATTTTAGGAAGCATAAATGTTCCAGAATATCAAATAAATGAAAATTTTGTAAAAATTGTACCTAATAAAAACAAAGAAATTGTTTTGTATTGCTCAAGTGGTTTTAGAAGCACAAATGCTTATAAAAAACTTAGATGTTTGGGGTATAGGAATGTTTGGAATTTGTATGGGGGATTGGAGAATTACTGAAGTTAAATGTCTAATACCTAATGTAGTGTAGAAATTTCCAAAAACAAAAAATGGTAATATATGCATTCTATAAAAGTGCCCCTCAGCTGTATTATTGCTGAGGCCACTTTTTGTTCCAAAAATTCAAAATACCACTAGAAAAATCACCCCAAATATGATAAAATACCAAATAATCAAAATAAAGGAGAAAAGACATGCCAGAAAAAAATCAATATCAAAAATATATAAGAAACTTCAGTATAGTAGCTCACATAGATCATGGAAAATCCACACTAGCAGATAGATTAATAGAACTAACAGGAGCACTATCAAAAAGAGAAATGGAAGACCAAATACTTGATAATATGGATATAGAAAGAGAAAGAGGAATAACAATAAAAGCTCAATCAGTAAGAATGAAATACAAAGCAAAAGATGGACAAGAATACACATTCAATTTAATAGACACCCCAGGACATGTGGATTTCAATTATGAAGTATCAAGAAGCCTAGCAGCTTGTGATGGAGCAATACTAATAGTAGATAGCACACAAGGAGTAGAAGCTCAAACACTAGCAAATGTGTACCTAGCAATAGATAATAATCTAGAAATATTACCAGTAATAAATAAAATAGATTTGCCAAGTGCAAGACCAGAAGAAACACAGAAAGAAATAGAAGACATAATAGGCATACCGGCTGAAGGATGTCCATGCATATCAGCTAAAACAGGATTGAATGTAGAGGAAGTACTGGAAAAAATAGTAACAGATTTGCCAGCTCCAAAGGGAGATGAGGAAGCAAAAACTAAATGTTTAATATTTGATTCATATTATGACAACTACAAAGGTGCTGTGGCATATGTAAGAGTGATGGATGGAACTGTAAAAGTTGGTGACGAAATAAAGCTTATGCAAGCAAATAAAGTATTTACAGTAACAGAAGTTGGATATTTTGCACCAGGTTCGTATTTGCCAGCAGATGAGATAAAGGCAGGAGAAGTTGGATATATTGCAGCAAGTATAAAAAGTTTATCAGAAATTCATGTTGGAGATACAATCACATTAAACCAAAACCCAGCTGATGAACCATTAAAAGGATACAAAAAAGTACAACCAATGGTATATTGTGGTATTTACCCAATAGATGGAAGTCAATTTGAGGCATTAAAATTAGCACTAGAAAAATTGAAATTAAATGATGCAGCATTAGAATTTGAGCAAGAAACATCGGTAGCTTTAGGTTATGGCTTTAGATGCGGATTTTTAGGATTACTTCATTTAGAAATAATAGAAGAAAGACTTGACAGGGAATTTGACCTAGGGCTAATTACAACGGCACCATCTGTTATATATAAAGTTCATAAAACAAATGGTGAAGTTTTAGAAATTTATAACCCAGGAGATTTGCCACCACAAGGTGAAGTAGCATTTATAGAAGAGCCAATCGTTTTAGCTAAAATCTTAACACCAAAAGATTATGTTGGTGGAATAATGGAAATGTGCCAAAATAGACGTGGAAACTATATTGACATGAAATATTTAGACGAAACAAGAGTAGAATTGATTTATGATATGCCTTTAAACGAAATAATTTATGACTTTTTTGATAATTTAAAATCAAAAACAAAAGGATATGCATCATTTGATTATGAGTTTAAAGAATATAGAGAAGCAAAACTTGTAAAGCTAGATATACATGTAAATGGAGAAGCAGTTGACGCATTATCATTTATAGTTCACAAAGATATGGCATATGCTAGAGGAAGAAAAATGGTAGAAAAGTTAAAGACTGTTATACCAAGACACTTATTTACAATTCCACTTCAAGCAGTTGTTGGGGGAAGTATAATTGCAAGAGAAACTATATCAGCTTTAAGGAAAGATGTCCTTGCTAAATGCTATGGCGGGGATATTACAAGAAAAAAGAAATTACTTGAAAAGCAGAAAAAAGGTAAAGCAAGGATGAGGCAAATTGGAAAAGTGGAAATGCCACAGGAGGCATTTTTGTCAGTATTAAAATTAGATGATGAGGAGAAATAATTACTATTTGAACGACTTGGACCTACTCTAAATTTTAAAGCTGTAAATTGTAACAAGACAAAAAGAATATATTAAATTTTTGACAAAAAACACTTCCAAAATAAAATAAAAAATGATATAATACATTATGGTAACTATTATTAAGCAAACAACCGAAAGGAGACTATTATGAGTTGCCAGAGTAAAATCATGAAAAAGGTAAGTCGGATTAAAAAAATGTCAAAAAATTTAAACGAAAAACAGAAGAAGAAAATAATTGAGGAAATGAATTATTTTCTTCGTGACGAGCATTTATCCGAAGAAAAAGTTCTGGAAAGGTTGAAAGGAATTGAAAAAGAAATTAAGTCAATTAAGTAAACCAAAAGAACGGTTGGAACGAGGATAATGTTTTTATCCTCGTTATTTTTAAGAAAAAAGGAGAGAAAATATGGCGTATAAATATGATTATAGTGACGCAGAGAAAAATGCAAAACGAGAAGAAAGAAATTTAAAAGCAATAAAAAGTCGTGTAGATAGAATATATAGTTATATAACAAATATTCAAGCTAACAACTTAACAGCAGAGCAAAATTTTATAATTAAATACGCAGGATTGACAGAGGAAGAAGTACCCAACAAAGATTTTTATATTGAAAAAAGTGATGAAATTTTAGGAATTACAAGTAAATTATCTAGAGATGAATTAGAAAATCAAAGGTATAGTGTATTACTTAATTTATTATTTCAATTTCCAAACCGAGAAATTGAAATGTCAAATAAAACAAAGGATATTTTTCATAGAGAAATAAAAAATTTTAATGCATATACAAGTACATTTGCGAGTGATCCATTATTAGTAAAAAAAATGAGAAATCTTCAATTATTAAATAGATTAGCACATAAATTTGAATCTGAACTTTTTGAAATTACCAATAGAATGCTTCCAGAATTTCTTAGCTTTGAAAAGCAAGATAGAAGAAATATACAGATGGACATAAAAGCATTATTTTCACCAATAGATGAAGTAGTAGAAGATGCTAGACAAAGATTAACAGGAGCGTTTGGTCAAGAAGTAATAGATGATATAATGTATAGTAGAGAACTTGTAGAATACTTAAATTTTAGTAAATGGATGTATAATCAAAAAAGTATATATACATTCGAAATTTTAAGTGACTTAGAAAAAACAAATGGTGAATATCATTATGGAAAACAAATGACAGAAAATAACGGAAATAAACAAATAGCTTATATTTTTGATGTACCAGGATATGGACAATTTTCTGTTCATAGAACAATGGCTGAAATAGAATTTAAAAAACTAGATAAAAATATAAATTTTTGGGATAAAGAAGATTTTTTAGGAATGCATAATTTACTTTACAAAGCAGATAAAGAATTAATAGAAAACGTTAATTTAAGTGAACTTTCAGATAGGGAAAAAAGAATATACGAAATTGTTACACAAAAAGTAAATAATGTAAGTATGGAACAATATGCCAATGCTAGACAAAGCGCTTTTAATATTAAGTTTGAAGTGCAAAAATTAAATGGAATTAAAGAAAAAATATCAAGTTTAAAAGAACAAAAACGTGAATTAAAAAGGCAAATAAAAGAAAATGAAGAAAAAATGGCAAAAATTTTAAGTGAAAACGATTATCCGACAGAAGAAATAATTCGTAATATAAAAGAATTACAAGTAATTATAGAAAGGCAAAAGCGTGAAAGAGCTGAAATAAAAAAATTAAAAGAAAGATGTAAAGAAGAAAAAGCAAATGCTAAAAAGAAAGTAAAGGAAGAAAAAGAAGAGCTAAAAAATCAAGTTGATGATTTCTTTAGAGATTAGCAAAGGAGAAGAAAATGAAATTTTTTGAAAAAATAAAAAATTTTATAGTTAAATTTTTTTATGGCAAAAAGACAAAAAAATTAAAAATGCCAGAACAAACTGTGCAGGAAGTAATATCAGGAGAAAATGAAGAAGAATACCTAAAAAGTGAAAAAAAGAGAATAATGGAACTATATAAAGTAATAAAAGATAATATAATAAATTTAGAAGAAGTAGATACAGAAGATTTAAAAAAGATAAGAAAATTATTTTACGAAGAAGCTAAAATACATGATAGAAATTTGGAAAGTGAGATTAATTCATTAGAAAAAATGATAATTAATAGAAACTAAAAAGGAGAAAAAAGTGCTTATAACAAGTAAAGAAAATAAAATAATCAAACACATAATAAAATTAAAAGAAAAAAAATACAGAAAAGAATATAACGAATATATAATAGAAGGTGTAAAGATAGTAAAAGAAGCGATTGAAGAAAAAGCAAATATCAAATATTTAATAATAAATGAAGAAGTATTAAACACGGAATTAGTACAAAAACACTTAGGACAAGAATTGTCTAAAAGGGATTATATAGAAGTGCCAAGTAATATATTTAAACTGATATCAGATGTTGAAAATCCACAAGGAGTAATCGCAATAGTTGAAAAAGAAAATCTAGAAGAAAACATAGATTTTGAACAAGATGTAATACTTGCATTAGATGACTTACAAGACCCAGGAAATTTAGGAACAATAATAAGAACGTCAGATTCTGTAGGACTAAATCAAATCTTAGTGTCAAAGGGAACCGTAGATGCATTTAGCTCTAAGGTAATACGTTCAACGATGGGAGCGATATTTAGGGTGAAAATTATAGAATGTGAAAATTTACCTTTGACACTAGAAAAAATAAAAAATAATGGTTATAATATAATGGTAACAGATTTAGAAGCAAGTAAATCAATTTATGATATAAAATTTCAAAAAAAAGCCATAGTAATAGGAAATGAAGCAAATGGGGTATCAAAGGAGATTAAAGATTTAGCAGACATAAAAGCTATTATACCGATGTTTGGAAAAACGGAAAGCTTAAATGCCTCTATTGCAACAGGTGTAATTTTATATGAATATGTAAGACAAAAGTTACAAGAAAATAACTAAGGAAAGGAATTTTGTATGAGACCAGTAATGGAAAAAAGAGGATTTGAACTAAGGCATTTGATTTATATAATAATAATTATTATATGTCTAATTGCAATAGGAATAGCCTTTTATATGCAGTTTTTTAAAGATGAAAAAATTGGTTTGATTTTAGGAATTACAAAAGAGGAAGAAGACAAAGAGATACAAAAATTGCAAGAAAATTTTTTAAGTATTTTTGATAATAGTATAGACATTGTTTCAAATTATGATGGAAATATACATAAAATAAAAGATGACGAAGATATAATACTAGTCGCAAATAATATACAAGAACAAACTGAAAATTATACTTTAGACCTAAAAATACCATACTTTAATATAAATGCAGATAATGCAAAAAAACATAATCAACAAATAAAATCAATTTTTAAAGATAAATCTGAAAGTATAACTTCATCAAATAATAGTAAAAATATAATTTATAATGTAAAATATAAGGCATATGTAAATAATAATATATTATCTTTAGTAATTTTATCAGAACTAAAAGAAGGAAATAATAATGAAAGAATAATTATAAAAACATATAACTATAATCTACAAAATAATGAAATTATTAATATAGGTGATGTAATAAAACAAAAAAATATTGATACATCATCAGCCAATAAAAAAATAAAAAGTGAGATAGATAGCTCACAAGAACAAAATATAAAATTATCAGAACTTGGATACAATGTGGCTGTACGTGATACAAGTAAGGATGAGTATAAGATTGAAAATGTAAGCGAATTCTTTTTAGGTGAAAATGGATATTTGTATGTTATTTTTCCATATGGGAATGAGGAATGTACAAGTGAATTTGATGTTATAATATTTAAGTAAAAACAGAGAAGTTTGTTTTAAACTTCTCTGTTTTTTGAAAATAAAAGGGGATGTCTTTTCTTTTAAGTTAATTGCTCTTGTCAATCAACTTGTATATAATATACACTATAATTTTGTCCATTCTGTGAAAAAAGTGTGAAGAAATTATTAATTAGAATTTTGTTCACCAAGTGTTAAACTAATTTCTTTTTCTTGACCATTACGGTTAATTTTTAGTTTAACTGTATCACCAATAGAATGCGTATTTTTAATTTCATTTAATTCACTCATTGTAGAAATTTCTTTATCATCAATTCCTATAATTACGTCACCAATTTTTAATCCAGCTTTTTCAGCAGCAGAATATTCATCAACAGAAACAACATAAACACCTTTTACTAAATTATATCTTTTTGCAGTTTCTTCGTCTAAATCTCTACCAGAAATACCGATATAGGGTCTCTTTACTTTTTGATTTGTCTTTAACTGATCAATAATATCTGTTGTAGAATTAATTGGAATTGCAAAACCAATACCTTCAACACCTGTACTTGCAACTTTTAAAGTATTTATACCAATAACTTGACCTTGACTATT
>CAKPDO010000036.1 GCA_934148985.1 uncultured Clostridia bacterium | reverse complement strand
ATCTCCCTCATTCGGTGAGCAAAATTGCATAAGTCATTTACAATATTATTATACTATAATTCTAAAAATTTGCAATAGATTTTATTAAATTTTCTCAAAAATCGTTCAACAAAATTCGACAAAATTATTCTTCATCATCACTTTCATTTGACCAATCTCTAGGTCTCATAAGAGGATATAAAACAACATCACGAATATTTTGGCTACTTGTTAAGAATTGTAAGAATCTATCTACACCTAATCCCCAACCAGAAATTGGTGGCATTCCATATTCCATAGCTCTAATATACTCTCTATCAATTGACATTGCCTCTTCATCACCTTGAGCTTTTAATTCACTTTGTTTAATTAGCCTACTTTCTTGTTCTCTTGCATCTACAAGCTCTGAATATCCATTTATAATTTCTTGTCCATTAACTATTAATTGGAATCTATCTGTTAAATTAGGATTTTCATCATTGCTTCTTGCAAGTGGTGATAGGTCTATTGGATGTTTTATTAAAAATGTTGGTTCAATTATGCTAGGTCTACTTACCTTTTTATATAATTGGTCAATCAAATTTCCTCTTCCAAGACTTTCAATATTTTCAGCTTCTAAGTCTATTTTTTGATTTCTTATTTCAGCAAGTAAACTTTCTGCTGTTTCAAATTTGTCTATATCTATTCCACAATCTTTTAATATTAATTCTCTAAATGAAACAACTGGCCATTCTCCTCCAAAGTCGATTGTTTTATCCCCTATTTGAATGTTTAGATTTCCATCATATAATTTTCCTAATATATATGTTATCATTTCTTTCATAAATTTCATATTGTCTTCATAATTCCAATATGCACTATATCCCTCGACCATTGTAAAATCTTGTAAATGGTTAGCATCCATTCCTTCGTTTCTGAAATCTCTTGCAACTTCATATATATTGTTAAATCCACCTATTATTAATTTTTTTAATGTTAATTCTGGTGATATTCTTAAATATACATCTCTATCTAGTGCATTATGATGTGCTATAAATGGTTTTGCTGTTGCTCCTGATGCTGTATTTTGAAGTGCTGGTGTTTCTACTTCTATAAATCCATGGTTGTCCAAAAATTCTCTTAATAATCTTACAAATTTTGACCTTAATAAGAATTTCTTTTTTGTTTCTTCATTCATTATTAAGTCCAAGTGTCTTTCTCTATAAATTGCTTCTTGATTTACTAATCCATGATATTTTTCTGGTAGTGGTCTTAATGATTTTCCCAAAAATTCAAAACTATATACTTCTAATGATTTTTCTCCAGCTTCTGTTGTGAATATTTCTCCTTTTACTCCTACAAAATCACCAATGTCTGTTATTTCATGAAATTTTTTGTATTCTCCTTCTGGAAAGTCATCTCTTTTCATTACTAGTTGGATATGCCCTGTTACGTCACTTAGGTCTAAAAATGCTATTTTTCCCATTTTTCTTTTTGACATTATTCTTCCTGCTATTGATATATTTTTTGTTCCATCTTCTAAAAGTCTTGCTGCTCCTATTTCGTGTGTTGTTTCATATCTTTCTGGATGTGGATTTATTCCATATTGCTCTATCTTTTGCAATTTTTCATTTCTTGCTTGCATTAATTCTTTTACATTTGCCATTTTCGTATCACCTTTCCTTTTCTCTTTTTACAATACGGATATTTTACAACGTTTTGTGGGATTTGTCAATCATTACACAAATTCTTCAATCAAGCTTTTTATCAGTTTACTGTTGTTCTAATCCAAGATGGTGTATAGTGCTACTCATTTATGTAAAGCACAACACGGAACCCGATGATGACGTCGCCTCCCCAACCAGAGCCAGCGCCACCATTGCGGCTGGAAACTGGATAGCTACCACCGTGGTCAGGGAAGCTACCACCACGAAGGACGGCGAATGTTCCTGTGCTACTATTGGCCACATCTTTATAACCTCTTTCTTCTGTTGTCCATTCCCACATATTTCCAGCCATGTCGTAAATATTATTTACTTTTGTATAATCAGATGAACCAGTTGCAATTTCACATACTGTTCTGATGCCATCTTTGTTACCTTTTTCAAAAGTATAATCATCATTATAATGATAATATGCATCATATGCCGTCCATTGCCATGGATCAACTTGAAGTTTATGAACTGCATATAATACATTTTTTAATGATAATTTATCTGGTCTTTCTCCATTTGAGTTTGTCGGTGTACCAAATGGTGTATCAACATAATTTCCATAAGTTATTGATGAGTTACAATCTATCTTTGTATTATTAGCTACTGCTGTTTTTTCATACCATTTTAAAATTGTATCCCATGCGTAACTATCTATCAAACTGCTTGTTACTGTTTCACTTCCTTTTACTGTTTTAGTTCCTCCATACATTTTTTGTGATACTATTTTTGCATTTACTTGGCTTATTCTGTTCCAACTTGCATTATTTTTCTTGCTTACTGGAATCATATCATCAAATTCACTTATCTGTTTTCTATCTTTTTCATTTCTATTTCCACTTGTACTTCCAGCGGCTTGTCCATTTGTCCATCCATATATTGCTCCATCTTTTTTGCCCCATAACTCACTATTTTCTGGAAGCCCTGCTTCATATCTTGCAACGTAAAAGCCTCCATATTTGGCAACACTCTTTTCATTTCCTCCATCATCATTCCATTTGGTTGTTGCTTCGTAACCTGATGGAGTGTCTGTATACCATGATTCTTTCTTATAATCCTTTTTCCAAGTTACAGCTAATCCATTAACCTTCTCATATGTAACAGTTGTTCCGTTATCTGTTGCATTTGTTGCACTTTTATCCACACTACAAGGTACCCAAACAAATTGGTTTCCACCTTTTGTATTTTTATCATCATCACCATAAATATCAGAAATTACCATTCCGTTTGATGGCTTTCCAGTTACATAATAAAATCCATTTGGAATATAGGCTCTCATATTATTTTCTTCTTCAACAATTAATCTAACTTTTCCACTAGATAGCATTTCTTTGTCTTCTTCTTTTGTTGCTGTTGAAATTGTTATTTGTTTCATATTGCTTTCATTAATTTTTGATTTTTCACTTTTGCTTCCTATAATGTCACTCATTGCATATACTTTTCCATTATAAGTTACCGTTTTGTCTATTTTATTGACACTTATTTTGCTGTTCTTTCCACTATTCCATTTGTCTAAAATGTAGTCATCTTCGCTTTTTGTGTCATTTCCTTGATAGTAATCCATCAACTCTGATGTTGCCTCAACTTGTAAATATTCTAAGTTTGATGCCGCATCTGAGTCATTTTTTGCTTTTATTGTCCTCGATAATATTCCATTTTGTCCTGCTAAAGCATTTATACTTATCCCAGCTAATATTAAAAGAACAATAATTGTAACTGCCAATGCAATTAGTGTAATACCTTTATTTTTACAATTTTTTTCCATTGCATCCAACTCCTTACTATGTTTTAGAAGATTTTTATCATTAGTATATCCTCTATTTCTATTTATATAAATTATTTTGTTAAATTTAAAAACGATATTTATCAATTTTAATTTTATCAAATTCATAAAAAATTGTAAATACTTTTTAAATAAAAAGTCAATTTACATTTGACATTTATCAAATATAAAATCATTCCTAAAACTATTATAAAATATTATATTATATTATAAATAAAGAAAGTAGGAATGAGTATGGAAAAATATAACATAAACAAACATATCGGTAAAATATGCCAACAATACAGAATAAAGAACAATTTAACACAAAACCAAGTAGCAGAAATAACCGGATTAGAACCACGACATATAAGCCAAATAGAAAGAGGAATGTCCAAAGGAAGTATTGATACATTAATAAAATTATGTAATGCGTATCAAATTACACCAGACATTATTTTGTATGATTTATTAGATGACAATGTAAAAAATACTGTTTCAATTTACGAGGAGAACTTTAAAAGATTAAGTAAAAGAGACAAAGAAAGTATATTATATTTTATTGATTACTATTTGTCAAAATAAAATAAAAACTTATAAATCTAGCTTTTGCTAAATTTATAAGTTTTTTATTATAATTTTTTTAATTCTTTTCCATATTTTACTCCTAATGTATAACTAAAAGCAAAGTAGTATTCCTCTGTTTTATAAAATAATTGTACGATTTCGTTAAATTGCTTCTTTTGTTGCTCAGATAATGTCTGTTCTAATTCTTCCATGGCATCGTTAAGTCTAAGATATTCTTTTTCGAAGCTTTTATTTTCCTTTAAAATTGGAAGCTTTTTCTCAATAAAATTGCTAATAAATTTATAATCATCATTATTAAATATTTCCATATATATCATCCTTTCGTCTTATTCTATTAAGAGTATATCCTAATATAAACTTTTTACACAACGAATTGCTCAATTATTTTTTTAATATCATGTTTTTATCCTGCTCATTTAACTATAAGTATAGCTCTAGTTCCCACATTAAAATATTTATCTCCTGGGGCTCTATGTGGACTTCTATTTAAAGGTGTATTACTGTTATTCCAATCTTTAATATCTGTAGCTGTTCTGTGCAGCACATTACAAGCCTCTTGGGTCCATTCTGAATAGTTTCCAGCAAAATCATAAATATTATTTGCTTTGTACTTTTCATTTAAACCAGTTTCTCCATATATAATATTTCCACTTTCATCTTCTGTATAATTCCCCCAATTACTTGCATCTTCCATATTATATCCATTTTTTTCTAACCATTTACATGTTGCATCCCATTGCAATCCCCAAATCATACTTGTTATTGACTCTTCATTTTTTGACAATTCTCTTGCATTTTTATACATTTCGTACCACGTAATATTGTTTTTAGTAATTCCCTTTTTTTCACCATTTTCACTTAATTCATATCTTCCAATATAAAAACCATTATATTTTTCTAAGCTTTCTATCATATCATTATATTCTTTACTCATAAATTTAGCCATTTCTTCTAAATCACTGTAACCAGCCATAGTTGCTGTATTATCATTGTCATATCTATACACTATTTCTGGCTCTCTATAACCTCCCTTTTTTCCTGGAATAGATCTTTCTTTAATATAATCACTTGTATATTTATGTGTTTTAACGTCAGAACCTTCAAATAATCTTATCCCATTTTCATCAATTTTATAATAATTCCTTGGATCTTCCAATGGAACCCACACCCACTGATTTCCATTTAATTCATTTCCCACATCATTTTGACCTTTATACTTTTCTTTATCTCGTATATCATCAGATATTACAACTCCGCTCTCTCTTGTTCCCCCAACATAATAATATCCTGTTGGTATTGGTGCTCCATTTATTATTTCTGTACCTGTTATTTGTTGCAATATTTCATCACTTATGTTAGCAATTTCTTTATTTTCATTTTCATATGCTTCTTTGGTTTTACTTATAGCTTCTTCAACTTTTGAAATTATTCCATTTTTTCCTGCTATAGCCGAAACACTGATTCCTGACAAAATAATTAAAATAATTAGTGTTATGCATAATGCAATCAAAGTAATACCTTTTTCATTAGTTTCCCTAACATATTTCATCTTAAAATTCCACCTTTCAAACTCTTTTTTAGATTATTTTAAAACATTATGTTTTAAATGTCAATATAACAATTTGTTTTATTTTATAATTTTTTTATAAAAATTTTATATTTGAAAGGATTTAATATAAATGAAAACAAGAATAAAAAGTTTAAGAGAAGATAATGATTTAACACAAAAAGAAATAAGTCAAATTTTAAACATTTCTCAAGTGGCTTATTCATATTATGAAATAAATAAGCGAAATATCCCATTAGAATTACTTTCCAAATTAGCTGACTACTATAACACAAGCGTAGATTATTTATTATATAGAACAAATAACAATAAACCATATCCCAAGCCATAATTACAAAAAGAGATAAATTAGAAAAATTTCTAACTTATCTCTTTTAACATATTACACAAATTCTTCCCAAACCAAATTAGCTAAATCCAATCCTCTATTAGTTAATTTAATCCTATCAAAATCAACCATAAGAAGTCCATCTTCAACTAACTTGCTAAGTTCACTCTTAAAAACAAAAATAGGATTTTCTCCAAATTTATTCTTAAACTCCTGAATGCTAACTCCATCAATCATCCTAAGGCCAACAAGCATAAATTCCTGTTCCTTACTAAATAAATCTTTTTCAACTTCATCGATAATTCTATTATTTTCAAAATCCTTATTTTCGCAATTTCTTAAATATTCATCCAAATTACTTGTATTTCCAAATCTCACATCATTAATAAAAGAATGAGCTGCAACGCCAAAACCAATATATTCCTTTTGTTTCCAGCAATCCGAATTATGAATAGATTGATACCCATCTTTTGCAAAATTAGATATTTCGTAATGATTATATCCATTAAGTTCTAAGAAATTTTTAACATACCAATACATATTTCTTTCATTTTCTTCATCTGGCAATTCCAAAGTTCCATCATTTATCATCTTTTCAATTGGCGTATTTTCCTCAACAATCAGTGAATACACAGAAATATGTTTAGGTGGTTCTGGCTCCAAATTAATTATTTCTTCTAATGTATTTTTTACATTAGAAATTTTTTGTTCAGGAAGACCAATCATAATGTCAACATTTATATTATCAAAACCAGCTTCTTTTGCAAATTTATATGTATTCAAAAAATCTTTATAACAATGTATTCTTCCAATTTTTTTTAACATATTATCATCTGTACTTTGAAGTCCTATGCTTAACCTGTTTATTCCGGCTTTTTTATAACATTTAATTTTTTCTTCATCCACTGTTCCAGGATTTACTTCAATTGTTATCTCTTTTGTTTTTTTTAATAAATCCCTTTTTTTAAAAAAATTCATTATTTCTTCTATGTATTTTGCATCAATAATAGATGGAGTACCACCACCAATATATATAGTTTTAATTTCTACATCATTATTGTCAAAAAAATTATTCATTTCTTCAAGCAAAACTCCAATATATCTTTCAAAAAATTTTTCATTCTTTGCATATGAAACAAAATCACAATAATAACATTTTTGTTTGCAAAATGGTATATGAATATATAACCCTAATTCTTTCATACTATATCCTCTTTTTATATTTATTTTCGTCTTCATATTGTATTGAAATAGACCAATCGGTTTCCTTATCATGTTTCATTTTCTCTACACATTCATTTGCTTTAGCTATAAAAAATAGCAAGCTTCCGAATTGCTGCAACAAAGTAAAAAATTGTAACTAAAACCATTGATATTTTAAAAGATATTCCAAAAAAATAATTTATCCATTTTATTAAAGTTACAGAAAAAGAGCTTCTTAAGGTTTCGTAGCTACATTCCTTAGCTTTTACAAAATCTTCAATTGGTACACTATAAAGTTCAGATAGCTTGTACATCATATCTAGGTCAGGATATTCTAGCCCACTCTCCATTTTCTTTATATTTTCAGGCATTATATTTGTATCATTTAAATGATATGCAACATCATTATATGACCAATTTTTATCTTCTCTAAGTTTTTTTAACATTTCTTCAATTATAATACCGTTTTCTTCATTATTTTCCATATTTAATTTTTATCCCCTTTTAATTACATATTTTTCCCCATTATAGTATCTATTTTAATCCTCTGAAATTTTTATAATCTTTTTTAATCTATAGTTAACTCCTGATTTGCCTAGTGGAACACTTAATTTTTTTCCCAATTCTACAAGTGGCATATCTGGAAATTGTAATCTCAAATTTGCAATTTCCTTTAATCCCTCATCTAACATCTCAAATTTGCCATTTTTCTTTAATTTTTTTATAGCATTTATTTGTTCAACAGATGCATTCAATACTTTGTTCAAATTTGCGGCCTCACAATTTACTAATCTATTTACCTTATTATTCATATGTCTTTCAACTCTAATTTCTTCAAACTTCAAAACAGATTTTGCCGCTTCCACAAATGCTAAAAACTTAGAAATTTCTTCTCCCTCTTTCATATACATGATTTTATCTCTTTGCTTAAAAGAAATATCATTCATTTTCATAATCTCTACAATTTTCAAAGTTGTATTTATATCTTTTGCTTTACACTCTAAATGATACTTTTTTTCCGGATTATTTATGGAACCAGCTCCCATAAATAGGCCTCTCGTAAATGCTTGTAAATCAAGTCTTTTGGCATTTTCTAAGTTATTTACATTCCAATTAGCTAGTCCGGATTTTATCCAAAATATTTGCTATTTTTTCATTTATTTCTATTGAAAAAATTTTACCATTTACATTTATTTCAAAGTCTTCAAAACCAATATTTCTAACTACTTTTCCAAATCTATCTATATTATAATCATTTTCCGTTGAATATTTAATAAAATCATTTTCAATAATTGTATTATCACTTGACATATATCCTAAAAATTCATATTTCAATTCTTCTTTGTTGGCTAAATTGTTTAATTTACTCAATTCTTCCTTTACTTCTTGTGAGAATGACATTTTTTTCTCCTTTTTGCTTTTTTATTTGAATTATACACTATTTTATATTTTTTGCAAGTATTTTTTCTCATTGAAGCTAGCTCTTATAATTAGTTTATGATTGTCTTAAGTAATCTTTTGAAAAAGTTTCCTTTAACTCAAATTGACCGGTTCTTTTTTAGTAAATCAAAAAAGAACCGGTCAATTTGAATACATTAAAGTACATTTGATACATATCGTACGAAAATCAATACATCATTGGCCCTCTCATCATTGAGGCTCCATTATTCATTGCTCCGCTCATGTTTTGGAAATTATTCATTGTTCCATAAACTCCTGTAGTAGAAATTGTAATAAATTTAATTGAATAAATATCACAATATACTAAGCTATCATTCTCAAAAGAACGAAGTAAAATATAACTTGCTCCAACATCTTCTAGTATTCCTATCCTGTCGGTCATATTATTAGTACCTATTAGAAACTCTACTCTCATAAGTCTTCCTATTTGTTGTCTTAAAAATGCGGGAGTGTAAATAGGATTTGTAAGTATTTCCGGTGAATTCTGATTTCCACTAACATTTCTATCCTCATTTTTTTCTTGTCTTTGCTCTTGTTCTAATTCTGACATAGCTCACATTCTCCTTTCAATCTACGTATTAGCATATAGAGATGTTGGTCTATAAAAACAATGCTTGCCAAGTCTTGTATGTAAAGTTCCTGAACCATTACTTGGAAATTTTGGACTACATGTGGGGCTAAATGGATTTAAATACCATAAACAATCTCCTATCTCATTTAGTCTATTTCCAGATAATGCCCAATCTGCTATTTGATAATGAATATCTGTTGGAGTCATATTATAAATGTTTTGTGAATTATAGTTTCCTCCTATCGTTTCCCTTGCACAGTCAAATTGTCCTTGTTGATATATTATGTTTCGTATATTTCCTCCTTGCGATATCCTTGAGTATTCTCCATTTGATACATTTACTCTGTTCATTATCACTGTTGCAACCGCTTTCATTCCGTTGTCGCCCTCTCCGACCAGCTTCACATTGAACTATTCTTGCAAGTAGTTCTCTTTCTGAATATGCCATTTGCAAACACCTCTTTTTATTTATATGCACACCTAATGGATATAATGCAAAGATTTTACTACATATTCCGTTTCATAAAACTTTGTTTGTATTTTATGATATATTTTTTCCCCAACCAATAGATTTATATAAAAAACTTAACCATTACATCTTCTAAATCAACTCTAATTTCATTCTCATTTTTTTCATATCCACAAACCATAGCTGTATTTATTTTTAAATCACAATTTGCTCCTTTTATAAATATAAATCCATTTTTATAATCATATCCTATAGAAGCATCTTCTACTTCAAATTTACCCTCTATTCCTTTTTCAAATCCAAGCTCAATTTTACTCTTATCATCAAAATCTTTTAAAATTTTAGTTAATTCATTTTCATTAAATTTTACCATAGTAATTCCTCTCTTTCTGTTTTATTGTTTACTATTTTAAAAATTTATATTCATGATAACTTAATAAGTTTCTAACTTCCTATCTTGAATAAGTTTTAATTCATCACCTCTAATCGCGAATTTTGATTTTAGATTTTTTGAAATAATTTTCGAAATAATTTGTAACTATATTATCATATTTATTATTTAAAATCTAGCGAACAAAAAAAATTCCAATAAATTTATTCAATTTTTTAGAATATAAAAAATAATAACCAACAAGATAAATTAATTTGTATCTTATCGGTTATTATTTTTACTTTTTAAATCTCTTCAACATAAATATCATAACGACAGTTTTTATACATTTTTAATATTTCTTCTCTTAAACACTATAAAACTTGGTATCATCATTATTGCAAAATAAATTAAACAAATTGCAATTGAAAACATCATATTTTGTCCCTTTATTAAAGGAAGACATCCATAGAAAAATTGTGTAAGGTCCCAGTTAGGGGTAACAAAAAATTTAAGCCAATTTATATTATAATAATATGCAAATTGATTTATTATACTAGATGCCATATAGCCCATCAAAGTTATTGTAATTGCAACAGGTGTTGCATTAAATAATGTACTTAGAGCAAATGCAAGTGTTCCAAGTAGCACATAAATTGGTATTTTTCCAAGGCCAGTAAGTATGATATTTTTTAATATACTCATTTCTACAATTTTTCCAGTAGTATGGCTATATTCGACTGCTGGAATACTCAAAGATTCAAATCCAAAGAATATTCCTCCAATTATAAACTGTAGAATGACTGTTAATATCATTACAAATAACACAGTTATAAGAACTGTTATGAATTTTGCAAGTAAAATTTTTGCCCTATTAAATGGTCTTACAAGCAATAACTTTATTGTTCCTTTATTAAATTCATCACTCACAATAGCTCCAGCAATTAAAACAATTGTTATTATTATAAATAATTCATACTTTGAAAATACATTAAGCAAAAATCCTCTTGAATCTGATGTATTATAAATATCTTTTCCGTTTTCTATAGCATATTTACTCTTAGCTTCATCCTCTTTTGCACTTTGCAAAGATTTTTCTTCTTCATATGTTTTATTATTTTCATTTTTAAATTCATTTATAGTTATTTTGCTTTGTTGATATCTTTCTAAAGCCTGATTTTTGTAGTCATCTCCATAAGCTATGTCATATTTTAATCTCATTTCCAAAGTTTCTATTTGTATAGCTACCATTGGGTCTTTTAAATTTTCACTTAAGCCTTCTTGTGATAATTTAAGTGATTCAAGTTCTTCTTCTGTAAAGCTTCTCCAATTATTAGAACTTAATCTTTCTACAAATTTATCATATTCTTTTTTCGCCTGATTTAAAGCTTCTTCATCCTTTATTCTATATGTATATGTATTTATTTCAGATAAATACCCTTCCGCTTTTTGTAATATAATTTTATATTGCCAAGAATCTCTGTCATATTTTTTTAAAAGTTCATATGTATCAATTTGCGTTTTATCTCCAACATAAATTTCCAAATCTTGTTCCTTTTTCATGTCTAAATTCTTTATGCTTTCTTTTAGAAAATTTATATATTCTTCACTATAATAATCATAACTTGAAAAAGAATCATATACATATTTATTCATTACATTAGAAAGTACAATATATGCCAAAATTACTATCAAAATTATATAAAAACTTTTCTTTTTTACAATTTTTATTATTTCATTTTTTACTAAATTATTCAATTACATTACCCCCTGTCTTTTTCAAAAATGCGTCTTCTAGGCTTAATATTTCTTCATTTACCATATAAACCTTTTTGCCTTCTTCTACCATTTTTTTAACAATTCCGAGGTATTTCGTCTTTGTCTACATCAATTTTAAATTTCGTTTCACTTATTTTTTCTATCTTTTTTTCAATTATTTTTTGAATATCTTCTAAGTTATCAAGTTCGATGATATACGAATGTTCAACTTTTTTTACTTCATTTATTGTGCTTGTTTCTACTATTTTTCCATTTTTTATTATTGTAACTTTATTACAAAAACTTTCTAATTCTGATAGATTATGACTTGATATTACTATTGCCATATTTTCTTTTTCTGCTAAGTCTTTTATTAGTTCCCTCAATTCCTTTATTCCTTCAGGATCTAATCCATTTGTTGGTTCATCTAGGATTAGTAAATTAGGCTTATGAAGTAATGCCTGAGCTATTCCTAATCTTTGTCTCATTCCTAAAGAATATTTTGATACTTTATCATTTATTCTTTGTTCTAATTTTACAAGCTTTACTACTTCATCAATTCTTTTTTTGTCTATGTTTTTGTACATATTGCTTATTAGTTTTAAGTTGTCATATCCACTTAAATACATATATAAATCTGGATTTTCTACTATTGTTCCTACTTTTTCTATTGCTTTTTCAAATTCTTTTTGAATGTCATATCCATTTATTTTTACTGTTCCACTATCTATACTTTGTAAGCCTAATATTAGCTTTATTGTTGTTGTTTTTCCTGCTCCATTTGGCCCTATAAATCCTAATATGTCGCCTTGATTTACTTCTAAAGATACATTATTTAGTATTTGCCTTTTGCCAAAACTTTTACACAAGTTTTCACATTTTAATATTGCTTCATTCATATTTTTCTTCCCCTTTCTTTTGATAAATTTAGTATACTATATTTTATTTAATTGTCAACGAAATTAATAAATTATTAATTTGTTTTTTACAATTTTAATATTTTGTTAGATTTGACATATAATAAAATATGTGCTAATATAGAAAGTGCTTAAGCAAGTATGATTTTAAAGCATAATAAAAACCCAGTGAAGTGCATTTCACTGGGTTCTTGCTATTTATGTAAGTTCTTTATAATTTCTATCACTAGAAGAATTATATCAATTACAATAGCAATACTCTTAAGTATGATTTCTAATAGCATATAACTTGCCTCCTTTCTACCCTTAAGCGAAAGGCAACATCTACTATAAACTATTTGTATAGTCTTATCAATAGCTAATCTATAAGTTTGTTTATGTTTTTAGTTAAGTTTTTATGTTAAATATATTGCAATATTTGCTTTATTGGAGTATAATAGAAACGTTAGTAAAGATTTCATAATTAATAGGAGGATTTATGGACGATAAAGAAATTGATAAAATCATAAAATTAGTTAAAGACGGAAAAATAACTGTATCTAATGATACTCTTGCATTTACTAAAGATTATGTAAAAAAACAAAATAAAAGAACAATTTCTGGACCCAATCATGAAAAAGGAAAAAATTATTTAGGAACAAAATTAAAATTATCAGATAAGGTGTTCTTTTATTGTACTAAGTCAGGTAAATTAGTTCTTAGAGGTGGACAAGTTGCCGCTAAAAATTTGCAAACTGTTATTGGACAAAAACTTGAAAGTAAGCGAATTGGTGAAACAAGGAGAGCCGTTTATAACTCAATTTTTAATATGTTAAGTTTTTATATTAATAATTTGAAAACTAAGGCAGATGCTAGAAAAGCTAAAAATAATTCTCAAATTAATTTACCACTTAACTCAAATATAACTGAAAAAAATGAAATTGCTCAACAGGAAACTACACTAGTAATAGGTAATACAAGAACTACTCTCCCTGAGGAAACTGTAATAATAAATGATACTCAAAGTATTTCATCAGTTAAACATTTTCGCTCAAATCCAACCGCATTAACGAAAAATGATATAATTGATATTCCTGATGAAGATGTAATAATCAAAGATGCTTTTGAATATTATATTCCTCAAAAAGATAACATTGATGAAAATATAGAGGCCCAAACTACCGCTGAAAATGAAAATATAGACGCTCAAACTGCCACTGAAAATGAGGCTTTGGCCGATGTTATGAAACAGTTTGCCAATGATGTTTCTGAATATTTTGAAGAAAAAGAAGTTGAAGAAGCAACCCCAACAAAATCACCTATGGAAATATTATTTGAACAAGAAAATGCTTACGTAAATGCTGAAAAAAAGATTTTTTATAGAGATCTTTTTTACAAATTGCCTAAAAACGAACAAAATCAATTTCTAAAAAAATATTTAAAAACAAGAAATAGACATGGAAAGCTCTCTACTTTTTCTTTTTTAAAATTAACATTTGCTAAAAATTCTGTTATTGATAACTTAATTGATGACATCTATGAAAGCTATGGTTTAAGAAAAGATTTTTATAACGAATGTTGTAGCTGTAAAGTACTTGATACTCAAGAAAATGAGGATGAAAAATTTAGAAATATAAAGAAAAAATACTATAAAGAATTAACCCCAACTCAAAAATATAAGATGAGAGTGGAAAATTTTAGAATTAATCATAAACTTAAAGAACCAAATATTTTTATGAAAGGTATATTTTTCTTACCTAGAATAAGCTCTGATGTTGATATAATTTATGATATTTTTGAAGAAAAAGACAATGCTTATAAATTCTTTTCTTCTCTATTAGCTGAAAATCATCAACAGAAATCAGAGCAACCAGTAAAACCTAAAATGAGCTCACCTTCAATCTTCAGAGCAAAAATGGCGGCGGAAGCAGATACTTCTAACATGCAAGTCGATATTGGTCCGTGGGACTATAATAAATTATCAAAGCAAAGAAAAGGTCATGATACACATAAACAAGATGAAGAACTAGAGCAATAATTTATATTTTAAATAAGGAATGAAATCTGTATTAAACAGAAGTCATTCCTTTTAGTTTATCTTTTATTTTGCCATTTTTATTGCTCTATTATTAATCCATTTTTATTCTAAATCTTTCATATTTATCACATAAACTTAATGTACTAGAATTAGCTATTTCATCTTTTGGAAATAAATACATCTCTCTTTTAGCTGTTAATACAAAAACTAACTCCACATTTGTATCAATAACGGTTTTATACGTTCTTCCCTTTGTTCCTCCACAACTTTTCAAAGCAACTTGATAATTTCCACCTTTTCCAATACATCCTGTTGCTTTTACCTGAACTCGTTGTAATATCCCATCTTTTTCTACAACTAAATCATAATCTTGTGTATCATTTAAAGGCACCGAAACAATATATCCATTTGTTGAAAAATATGCAATTGCCATACCTAATCCACTATTTCCTTTTTGTTTATTAGTTTCAAAATTCATAAAATCACCTCAAAAAAACAGAACATCCTTTTATTTAGATGCTCTGTTTTATTATTTATGGTGGGCAGAGATGGATTCGAACCATCGTACGCTCTCGCGGCCAGATTTCTTACTACTATAGTTTTCACTACCA
>CAKPDO010000035.1 GCA_934148985.1 uncultured Clostridia bacterium | reverse complement strand
CCAAGCCCAATGGCTGGATATGAAGATGAAGTTATAATGGCAGCAGGAACTTTTGTCGATGGTGCCACAATTGAACTTAGTTGTGATGCACCAATAAGAGAACCTTATATTGCTTATATGCAAGGTGGTTTGACTTATGAGTATGGCAAACTTGGGGTTATGAAAGCTATTGAGTTTATGAGATAGGCACAAAAGCACAAAAAGCACAAATGGACCGGTTCTTTTTGTGCCAATTGACCCATTGGGACCGGTTCTTTTTGTGCCAAGACAATAAATAAAGTTTATAGGTAAATCTTTAAAATCTAAATAAATAATAAAAAGGAGAAATTTTTGACTAGACAAATTAGAAAATTTAGTAATTCAAATGTATACCATATCATTATAAAAGGAAATAATGATAGTGTGATTTTTTATGACGATATGGATAGAAATGTATTTTTAGATAGAATAAAATTAACTAAAGATGAATTTAAATATAAAGTATATGCATATTGTTTAATGAGTAATCATGTTCATATGGTTATAGAAGTGCCAAATGAAAATTTATCAAAGGCAATTCAAAGTTTAACAATTAGGTATGTAAGTTATTTCAACAAAAAATATGACCGAAAAGGTCCATTTGTTCAAAATAGATTTAAAAGCAAAAATATTGAAAATCAGAGATATTTTTTAGAAGTCTGTAGATATGTTCATAGAAATCCGGAAAAAGCAGGAATTGAAAAAACAAGCCAATACAAGTGGAGTAGCTATAGAGAATATATAGGAAAAGAAAAAATTATAGAAAAGAAAACATTAATGTATTATTTAAATAATAATATGGAGGACTTTATTAAGTATACTAACAAAGTAGAAAATATAGAAGAAATAATGAATTATGGTGATTTTGAATTAAGTACAAAATTAAATGACGACGAGTTAATTGATATTGTATTAAAAAGATTAAATTTTGATTCAATGGATGAAGTTATAAATTTTTTTAATAAGAAAGAAAATATAAAAAAAGTTAAAGAGCTAAAGGATATAAAGAGAATATCACAAAGACAATTATCAAGAATAATAGGAGTTAATAACAAACTTATTGCAAAATATTGGGGCAAAGATTGACCCAAAAAGAACCGGTCCAAATGAGTTCAAATGAGTTGACCCAAAAAGAACCGGTCCCAATGGGGAAAAATACCCAAAAAGAACCGGTCCAAATGTGCCAATGTGCCAATTAATTGCTCTACTCAACCGTAACCGACTTTGCCAAGTTTCGAGGCTTATCAACATCTAATCCTTTCTCCTTAGAAACAAAATAACCCAAAAGTTGTAAAGGAACGATAGTAACAATAGAAGAAAGATAAACACAAGTATCTGGAACAGTTACAACATTATTAAACAAAGAAGTATCTATATTTTTACTAACTGTTTCAGAAATAACGGCAGTAGTAATAGCTCCTCTGGTGATAATTTCTTCCATATTGCTTAAAGTTTTCTTAACCAAATTTAAATCAGTCATAATACCGATAACATTGACACCTTTTTCAATCAAAGCGATAGTACCATGTTTTAACTCGCCAGCAGCATAGCTTTCTGAATGAATATAAGAAATTTCTTTTAATTTTAAAGATGCCTCCAAAGCTGTTGCATAATCCATACCTCTACCTAGATAAAATACATCATGTTCTTTAAAGATGCCTTTTGCAATTTTTTGAATTCCAGAAGTGTCTTTTAGAATGGTTTCGATTTTATTAGGCAATAATAATAATTCTTTTTTCAATTCATCTAAAACAGAAGAATCAGCACTTTCAAGCACTTCAGCAAAATATATAGCAACTAATGACATAAGAGTAATTTGAGAAGTATATGCTTTTGTTGAAGCAACAGCAATTTCTGGGCCAGCATGAGTATAAAGTGTGTAGTCAGCTTCTCTTGCGATTGAACTTCCTGTAACATTTGTAATTGCAAGTGTTTTAGCACCTGATGATTTTGAGAGTTTTAAAGCTGCCAAAGTATCAGCTGTTTCACCTGATTGGCTTATAAAAATGCATAAAGTTTTGTCATCTATTAAAGGATTTCTATATCTAAATTCTGATGCGATGTCAACTTCGACATGGATTTTACAAAGATTTTCTATTGTATTTTTTACACAAAGTCCAACATGCATTGCAGTACCACATGCTACTATATAGATTTGATGTAAAGAGTTTAGATATTCTTTCGTAAATCCAGAATCAAGTTCACTGAAATTACATTTATTTCCATCTAATCTTGAGTCGATAGTTTCGCGGATAGCTTTTGGCTGTTCCATTATTTCTTTAAGCATATAATCCTCAAAACCATCTTTATCAGCAGCCATGGCGTCCCAAGTAATTAGGGTAGTTTCTTTTGAAATTTCTTTTAAATCTTTATCGTAAAATTTGATATTATCTCTTGATAACAAAACATATTCATAATTATTTAATAAATAGAAATCTTTTGTATAGCTCAAAATGGCTGGAATGTCTGACGCAACATAGTTTTCGCCATTTCCTTTACCAACAACAAGAGGACTATCTTTTCTTACAACAATCATGTTATTTGGCATATATTTTGATAAAACTTCAAGAGAAAAACTTCCAATTAGGTTATCACAAGTTGTTTTAACAGCTCTTAATAATTTTAAATCATCATTTTTGGTGTCTTTATTATAGTAATAATGTATTAAATTTGGGATAATTTCTGTATCAGTATCTGAAATAAAATGATATCCATTTTTAATAAGCATATTTTTTAATTCTATATAATTCTCTATAATACCATTATGAACAATTGCAATTGATTCTGAATTATCCATATGAGGGTGAGAATTGATTTTTGAAGGTATTCCGTGTGTTGCCCATCTTGTATGAGCAATACCAATTGACCCTTCTAGTTTTTTAGTTTCGTCTAATTTATAAAGATTTTCAACACGACCTTTATCTTTACAAACTTTTATTTTTTCCCCTTCTAGAGTTGCAATTCCAGCTGAATCGTAACCTCTATACTCTAATTTTGCAAGTCCAGCAAGTAAAATAGGGCTTGCCTTTTGGAATCCTATATATCCAACAATTCCACACATAATAATCTCTCCTTTTTTATATATTTGGAATTGAAAGCAATACTTTGATTTAATTTTTGTTATAATGTTATCATTATTTTTTTATTAAATCTTTGGCAAAGTACATACCACCAAGGCATCCGCCGAATATTTCGATAACCTTGGACCTCGTCAACATAAATTTATTATGTCCTGGCGCTTAAAATTTAACCAACCTTTCTTTAATTTTTTTTACTTTCAATTTATACAGTATATTACAATAAGATTAGAAATGTTTCAAGCTTTTTGATGAATTTTTTCAAAAAGTATTTGCAATATGAAAAAATCTTGATATAATATAAAAACATTTTATAAGGGGGATGAAAAAATGGATGACATAAAAGTGCTAATAAATGAAGCAAAAATTGATGCAAGACTTGACGAAATTGCGAAAGAAATAATGAAAGATTATAAGGATGAAGACATAGTATTTATAGGTGTTTTAAGAGGTGCGGCTATGTTTATGATAGAACTTGCTAAAAGAATAAAAAATAGTGTGGAATTTGAATTTATACAGCTAGAAAGCTATGAGGGTGAAAATAGCACTGGAAATGTTAAACTAAAGCAAGAGTTAACTGGCAAAATTGAAGGAAAAAATATAATAATTATTGAAGATATTATTGATACTGGTAGAACTTTGGAATATTTAAGGGAGCATATAAAGAAATTTAATCCGAAAAGTGTTAAAATTTGTACCTTGCTTAGCAAACCATCTAGAAGAGTTTTTGAATTGAATGTTGATTATATTGGATTTTCTATACCAGATGAATTCGTTATTGGATATGGAATGGATTATAATCAAAAATATAGAAATTTGCCTTTTATTGGGAAGATAGGGTAGGGCTGTGTCTGTTTGGGGGAAGGGAAATTTTTTGAATAGTCAAAAAATTCTCTGTTCACCAATGTTAGAAGGTAAGTCCAAGGAGGAACCTGATGGAAAATTTAATCGCCAAAATAACGGATAAAGATTTTGAAATGGAATTTTGTGACATGGAAAATCCAAAATCAAGAAAAAGTGCAAGGGGAATAGTAATTCGAAAAGATGGAAAAATAGCAATTATTAATAAAGCAAACAAACATGAATATAAATTACCAGGCGGTGGTGTTGAAGAAAATGAAAATCCAAAAGATGCTTTTTATCGTGAAGCTACAGAAGAGACTGGGTGCAATGTTGAGATAATAAAGTTTTTAGGTATTACTAAAGAATATAAATATAAAAAAAATTTTAAACAAACCTCATATGTTTTTGTAGCAAATGTTATTACAGATACAAAAAAATTAAATTTGACTAAAAAAGAACAAGATGAAGGAGCAAAATTATTGTGGGTTGAGCCCATGGAGGCATTAAAATTAATAAAGAATTGTATAAATGACTTAAAAGACTCACAATATGAAGATGTTTATGCAACAAAATTTGTTGTTTTAAGAGATAGGAAAATACTTGAGTATTATTTAGATATTAAAAAAGATAATCGAGAGAAAAGCGAATTTATTAATTCGTAGGAAAGGAAAAAAAGAAATGAATAGAATGACATTAACAGAACTACAACAAAAAATAAAGGAAATAGATGGTATAACAGAAGGCGATAGTAAAATATCTGATAGATATTTTATGAAATTTATAGAAGAAGTAGGGGAACTCTCGGAATGCATTAGAAAAGATAAAAGGATGATTAATGATAATATAAAAGGAACCATTGAGGAAGAACTTTATGATGTTTTATACTATATTCTTTGTATAGCAAATGCTTATGACATTGATTTAGAAAAATCAATATACTTAAAAGAAAAATTAAATGCAGAAAAATATCATAGGAAAAGTATTTATGATTAGGGCAAATTTTATAGATATATTTCCAAAAACTGTTGACTAAAGCCAAAAAAAATGTTATAACTATAAAGTAAGTTTTAACGGCCCCTTGGTCAAGCGGTTAAGACGTGGCCCTCTCAAGGCCAAATCATGGGTTCGATTCCCGTAGGGGTCACCAAAAAAATAGAAGCAAATAGAGTAGAAAGGGGAAAATAAGCCTGTTCTACTTTATTTTTATTTAAAAAAGCTACAAAGGAGCCAAAGATGGAAGAAGAAAAAGAAAACAATAAATTAATAAGAAAAAAAATATTTGAAAATTTAATAATAGCAATAGCGATGATGATATATTTCATAATAATAAACTTTTCCTACATAAGAATAGACGAAAATTTATTATTACAGGGAATTAAAATAGCAAGCTTGGTAATACTTTTCATAAGTATAGTAACATTTGAAATCGCATACAATAAAGACAGTGGAAGTATAGCAATAAATGGAATAGAAGTTCTAGTGCTTGCAATTCATACATTAACAATAAGAATAGTAGTAAATAAATTCAAAATAGATTTTGATAAATATGTACTATATTCAACATACACATTTGCAATATATTATGTATTAAAATCAATGATAATCTATACAATAGAAAAGAAAAAATATTTAGATAGCCTTAGTGATATTCATGAAATAGTAAATAATGAGCCAGTAAAAAAAGAAGCAAAAAAGAGAAAAAGCAAAGAAAATACATAAAAAAGCCCAATTTAGCTAGACTTTATCAAAGAAATGTGATAAAATAGAAACGACTTTAAAAATGGGAGGAAAAAACTATGAAATTAGTGAACATAGGCTTTGGAAATACAGTTGCGGCAGACAAAATAGTAGCTATAGTAAGCCCAGATTCGGCTCCAATAAAAAGAATGGTACAAGATGCCAAAGATAATGGAACAGCAATAGATGCAACATTTGGAAGAAAAACAAGGGCTGTGCTTATAATGGATTCTAGCCATATAGTATTATCGGCAGTTCAAGCAGAAACTGTAGCTGATAGAATTGATAAAGAAAGGAATGATGTATAAATGATGGTAAAACCAACAGTTCAAGAACTTTTGGAACACGCTGAAAACAGATTTGCTCTAGTAATTGCAACATCAAGAAGAGCAAGACAAATAGCAAATGGAGATAAGAAATTAACAAAGGTAAATGAAGAGTCACCTGTAACATTAGCAGCAAATGAAATAAATGAGGGAAAAGTTCAAATAATAAAAGCAGACGAAAACGAAGAAGATGATGAAAATGAGGATGTATCATTATTATAAAATAAATAAAAGGGAGAACGGAAAATGATAGTTATATTATCTGGAGTAGCAGGAGCAGGAAAAGACACAATAAAAAAAGAAATAATAAAAAGGATGGATTTTGTAGAGTCTTTACCATCATATACTTCAAGACCGCCAAGAGAAGGAGATATTCTTGGTCAAACATATAATTTTGTTACAAAAGCAGAATTTGAAGAAATGATAGAAAAAAATGAATTTTATGAATATGACATACATCATAATAATTATTATGGAGTTCCAAGAAAACTTTTAAATGAAAAAATGAAAGACGGAAAAGTAATAATAAAAGATGTTGATGTAAATGGTACGGAAAATTTAGTAAAATTACTAAAAGATGATACAAAAATAGTAACAATATTTTTAAGAGTTCCAAAGGACGAATTAGAGAGAAGACTAAAAGAAAGAATTGAAAAGCCATCTCCAGAAGAAATAAAATTGAGATTAAATAGATTTGACTATGAAGAATCAAAAATAGGAATTTATGACTATGTTTTAAAAAATAATGACCTAGAAAAAACGGTTCAAATAATAATGTCAATAATAGAGAATGAATTAAAACTTGAAAATCCAGAATTTTAAAGAAAAGCTGAAATATTTTTATATTTCAGCTTTTAGAAAAGGAAAAAAATGTTAGAACTACTAAAAAAATGTGAAATGTGTCCACATAAATGTAAAATAGATAGAACTCAAAATCAAATAGGAAGATGTAAATCAAAAGATACAGTAAAAGTCGCAATTGCTTCAATTCACAATTATGAAGAACCATGCATAAGCGGAAAAAATGGTTCTGGGACAGTATTTTTTTCAAACTGTAATTTGTCATGCAAATTTTGCCAAAATTATGAAATAAGTCAACAAGGATTAGGAAAAGAAATTACTATAGAAAGACTTAGCGAAATTTTTCTAGAACAACAATCTAAAGGAGCACACAATATAAATCTTGTATCTCCAACAAGCTATGCATATCAAATAATAGAAGCAATAAAAATTGCAAAGAAAAATGGTTTAAAAATTCCTATAATTTATAATACTAATGGATACGAAAATATCGAAACAATAAAGCTTTTAAATGGCTATATTGATGTATATTTGCCAGATTTAAAATATGCGGAAGACGAGTTAGGAAAAAAGTATTCGAATGTGGATAATTATTTTAAAATTGCCACAAGTGCAATCAAAGAAATGTATAACCAGGTTGGAGAAAATATATATGATGAGGATGGAATGATAAAAAGAGGAATGATTATAAGACATTTAGTACTTCCTAATCATACAGAAAACACCAAAAAAGTTTTGACATGGATAAATTCAAATATGCCCAAAAATATAACTGTAAGCGTGATGGCACAGTATTTTCCTACATATAAGGCAAAAGAAATTGAGGATATTAATAGAAAAATTACTAAACGTGAATATAAAAAAGTAGGAGATTTCCTGTATTCTTTGGATTTAGAAAATGGTTATATCCAAGAGTGTGGAAAAAATGAAGAAATTTATGTTCCAAAATGGGAGATAAACATATAAATTGTAATATAAATGTAATAATTATGTAATCAAAAAGTAATAATGTATTTTTGACATATCTATTGATTAATTTTAAATTTTGTAGTATAAAAGATATAGAGTATTATAAAAATACAAAGGAGGAAGAAAATGGCTGAATTTAATCGTAATCAAAATGGAGTTTTTGGTGAAATAAAATTTAATGGAAATAATAATGATACAGAAAACACATCGTTTTTTGAAGGAACAATACCAGGAAATGATTTCCAAGTTGGAGCTAAAAATTTAGGTACACAAGGCCAAAGTGCAGGAAATGTATTTGCAAGTTTTGGTACATCTGATGCTCAAAATGAATTTAAACCAATAGAACAAAACAAAGCTATAGCAAAACCAAGTGTATGGTCAAAAATGAAATCTTTCTTATTCCAAGAAGTTAATTGGAATACACAAATTAAGGTTGAATTAACTCCATATCAACAAAAAGTTGAAAATGAGATTAATGACTTTTTACATCAAGAAATTACTTTTAAAGGAATATTGAATTTCTTTAAAGGTAAAAAATAAGATTAAAGTTTATATTTAAGGCAAGAAACTAGACGTTTTTTGTCTTTTTTTGCATTCGACGAATAAATTTTTCCTTTTTTGACACAATAAGATTATAAAACAAAATTAAGGAGGAAAAATAGATGAAAGCAACAGGAGTTGTAAGAAGAATAGATGATTTAGGTAGAGTTGTTATACCAAAAGAAATAAGAAAAACATTAAGAATAAAAGAAGGAGCACCACTTGAAATATTTACAGATAAAGAAGGAGAAATTATTTTGAAAAAGTATTCTCCAATAGGCGAACTAACAGAGTTTGCTTCAGGATATGCTGAGACTTTATCAAAAACTACAGGACATATTGCTTTTATTACTGACAAAGACACTGTTATTGCAGTTTCTGGAGGTTCTAAAAAAGAGTATTTGGAACAAGATGTTAGTGCAGAGCTTGAACAGTTGATGGAAGATAAGGAAGTTTATAAAAGTAAAGATAATAGCGATATTGCTATGCCTATTACAAAAAATGGAAAAAATGATAAGAAGTCAAATGGTCAAGTTGTGTATCCTATTATTTCTAATGGTGATACGGTTGGAACAGTTATTCTTCTTTCTAAAAATGCAAATACAAAAATGAATGATGTTGAAAATAAGCTTGCTCAATCAGCAGCGACTTTTTTGGGAAGCCAGATGGAGATATAGCTTGGAATTTAAAAAGCACCGAATATTCAGCAGCTAAAGGTAATAAGGCAATAGAATATTCGGTGTAATAATGTGTTATTTTTTATCTGAGTTTCCTTCTGGAATTACGATGTTTTTCTTTTTGTTGTCTTCAGGAACAATATCAAATTTTATATGGTCATAAACAGGTGAAATATTTAGGTCTGTACCATCTCCATTAACAACTTTAATTTCTTTTTTTTCTTCTTCATTATTTTCATTCATAGGAAAAACCCCCTCTCTATTTTTTATATCACAAAAGGAATAAAGGTGCAAGGGAAAAAATAAAAAACATATATATTTCTCTTACATTAATGTTAAGATATATGTTTTTTAGTATTAGCGCTATTAACTAATCCAACTATATAATCTATAGAAGTATTATAGTATTTGGCTAATGTTATTAAATGCTGGATAGGTATGGTTCTTTTACCACTTTCGTATTCTGAATAGTATTGCTGAGATATACCAAGTAATTCTGCTATGTCTTTTTGATATTTATCATGGTCCTCTCTAAGGTCCTTTAAACGTTTAAATTTCATTTGTTCCTCCGTTTTTTATTTATTGTATCAAAAAAATATATAAAAGCGTTTATGTACATAATAAATTATGTATTGTTACAAAAATATTTCAATGTTTTTACATTTTGGTTACATCAGTTCAAATAGTTGACATATATGAAGATAGTGTGATATATTTTAAATACATAATAAATTATGTATAAAGGAAAGGAATATGAGAAATGAATTTTGTGATGAATAAAAATGAAAGAGCGATAACATTAATTGCTCTTGTTATAACAATTATAGTGATAATGATATTAGCAGGGACATCAATTTCGATGATAATGGGGCAAAATGGTGTAATATCAAATTCTATTCAAGCAAAAATGAAAAATGAATTAGCTGAATACAAAGAACAATATAATTTATTTTTAATAGATAAAAAAATGGAAAACTCTGAATTCGATGAGGAAACATTATTTGCTGGAAAAGATACTTTAAGATATAATACTCAGAAAGATGGAGAAACTGGTACAATCAAGGATATTTGCCCTAAAATAAGTAATGACTGGATAGATAAGTTTGAGATAAGAAAGGGAAATATAATAATTGATACAAAAGACAAAGCAGAAATAAAGGTTGCACAAGGTTTGGGAATTGAAGTTAATCCATATGAAATAACAGAAGATGGAGAATTGACAGCATCAGATGGAAACTTGATGCTAGTAGATGCAAATGGGACTTTAACATTACCAGAGAGTATAAAAATAATTGGAGAGGGAACTTTTGCAGATACACAATCTGATGGAGTTACTTTGAAAAAAGTTGTAATTCCTTATACTGTGACAGAAATAAAGGCAAATGCTTTTAATGGAAATAGTACGATTGAAGAAATCGAAATACAGAATAAGAATGGAAAAGGGGTTACTAAAATTGGCGAGTATGCATTTGCTAATTGTAGTAATTTGAAGTCAATTGTTATTCCTGATTCTGTCACAGAGATAGGCGGAGATACTTTTTTAAATTGCTATTCTTTGAAGGATGTTAAATTGTCGAAAAATATAAAAGAAATTAGTTATCAAATGTTTTATGTATGTAGGTCTTTAGAAGAAATAGTCATTCCAGATAATGTAACTACTATTTCAGCTGGAGCATTTTCTAATTGTAATAATTTAAAAAAAATTAGTTTGCCGGCATCATTAACTACGATAGCAGATAATGTTTTTGGAAGTTTAACAGGGATAGAAGAATTTATTCTTAATAAAAATGCAAATTTTGTATTTGAAAATGGAATATTAATGGATAAAGATAGAACAAGAATTTATTATATAACAAGTGATTTAATGAATAACGAGGTTTTTTCTGTTCCTGATGGAATTGAAAGATTAAGACCTAATATGTTAAGAGGCGACTCAATAAAAAAAGTTAAAATTCCGGCAAGTGTAATAGAGATTGAAAATGATTTTTTTACATCTAGTGTAGTAGATATAGAAATAGATGAAAAAAATAATAAGTTTATTGTAAGTAATGGAGGGATTTATAATAAAGATAAAACAATTTTATGTCTTTATTTTAAAAATGAAGATATAATAACTTTGGATGAAGGAATTACAGAGATTGGTAGTAAAGCTTTTAATAAGACGAAAGTTACTACAATAAATTTACCGCTTTCTGTAAAAAGAATTGATGGATATGCATTTGGAAGTTCTATTAAAAATATAAACCTTAGGGAAAATGTTCAAGAGATAAACTCAGCAGCTTTTTTTACATGCAATGCAAATGTTCAAATTGATGCAAAAAATCAAAAATATGTAATAGAAGATGGAATGCTTTATAATAAAGAAAAAACGAATTTAATTGCGTGTACGCGAAATATTGAAAGTATAAAAATTCCAGAAGGGGTGGTTATTATAGGCAGTTATGCATTTAGTTCAAGAGGATATATGAAAAATATAACATTGCCAAGTACTTTAAATAGTATTCAAGATAGGGCATTTTCTGGATGCAAAGGCTTAACAGAAATCACAATTCCAACCAGTGTTACGGAAATAGGCTCAAATTGTTTTATGGAAACAGACAACCTAAAAAAGATAAAAATAAATAAAGCAGAAAACAGCATTTTAGGCGCTCCATGGGGAAATAGATATGGCGCAAGAGCAATAGAATGGCAAAAATAGAATAAAAAATTAAAATATAGTGTACAAAAAGGTACACTATATTTTTAGTATAAGTATAAAAAATAAAAATACACATAAAATTAAAAAAACACTATACAAAAAAAATTTTTTGATATATAATAAGCAAGTAAAATTGGAAATAACTATTTCTTTTTACTAAAAATATCCTTGAAAGGAAGAAAAAACATGAATTTAAAAAATATTTTAAATGGAATTGAGGGCTTAAAAGCCAAAGGAGAATTAGATTTAGAAATCACAGGAATTGAAAGTAATTCCAAAAAAATAGAGAAAGGATTTTTATTTGTTGCAATAAAGGGATTTACAGTAGATGGGCATGAATATATAAACAATGCAATAGAAAATGGAGCACAAGCAGTAGTAGTAGATATGTCATGTGACCTAAAATCACTAAAAATACCAGCAAATATAACACTAATAGTAAGTAGAGATACAAGAGAATTTTTAGCTCTTAGCTCAGCAAATTTTTATGGAAATCCATCACAAAAGTTCAAATTAATAGGAATAACAGGAACAAAAGGAAAAACAACAACAACATTTATGATAAAAGAAATTTTGGAAAAAGCGGGTAAAAAAGTAGGACTAATTGGAACAATTGCAACATATATAAATGGTAAGAAAATAGCAGACTCAGACAGAACAACACCAGAAAGCTTAGAGCTTCAAAGAACATTTGCAGATATGGCAAAAGAAGGCGTAGAATATGTTGTAATGGAAGTATCATCACAAAGCTTAAAATTACATAGAGTAGATGGATGTCATTTTGATTTAGTAGCATTTACAAACTTTTCAGAAGACCATATAAGCGAAAAAGAACATCCAAATATGGAAGATTATTTACAATCAAAACTAAAATTATTCCATATGTGCAAAACAGGATTTGTAAATATAGATGATTTACAAGGAAATAAAATTCCAGGAATATTCCCAGACAGTGACATAACAGGATATGGAATTGATAATTTTGGAAATTTCTTGGCAAAAGATATAACAATAACAAATTCTTATGTAGACTTTAAAGTAAAAATAACAGACAGAAATGAAAGAATAAAAGTAGATATACCTGGAAGATTTACAGTATATAATGCATTATGTGCAATTTGTGTATGTAGAAAAATTGGAATTGAAAGCACAGTAATGAAAGAAGCATTGGAAAAAATCAAAGTACCAGGTAGGTCAGAAATGGTAGAAAATAAACTTGAAATACCAATTATGATAGACTATGCACATTCGCCAGAAAGTTTGCAAAATATTCTTCAAGCTGTAAGCTCATATACAAAAGGTAGAGTAATTTCTGTATTTGGATGTGGAGGAGATAGAGATACTAGAAAACGTCCAATAATGGGAGAAATATCAGGAAAAATTGCAGATTACACAATAATCACATCAGATAACCCACGTACAGAAAATCCAGAAGCAATAGTAAAGGAAATTGAAGAGGGAATTAAGAAAACAAAAGGAAAATATGAAGTAATTGTTGATAGAATAGAAGCTATAACAAAGGCAATTCAAATGGCTAATAAAACAGATATAATAGTTTTAGCAGGAAAGGGACATGAACCATATCAAGAAATAAATGGAGTAAAACATCCTTTTGACGAGAGAATTATAGTAAATGACATAATTAGCAAAATAAATAAGAAAGGCAAGAATTAAAATGAATTTTCAAACAACAATACTTTTAATAAGTTTTGGGGTAGCAGTAATTTTAGCACTAATAATTATACCAATATTAAAAAAACTTAAAGCTCGGCCAAATCGAAAGAGAAGATGGACCTAAATCACATTTAAAGAAACAAGGGACGCCAACAATGGGAGGCATAATATTTATGCTATCAATTGGAATATGTACAGTTGGTAGTTACATATATTTAAAAGGAAAAGGTGAAATCGAAACAGCAAGTAAATTAATTCCAATGCTATGTTTAATTATAGGATTTGGAATTGTAGGATTTGTTGATGATTTCAAAAAGTTAGTATTACATAATACAGAAGGACTAAAACCAAATTATAAAATGCTTGGATTATTGATAATATCAGTGTTATACGTATTATTTATATTACGTTTTACAGAACATGGAACTCAAATATTTATACCAATAATAAAAACGGAATTAACTTTACCCTCGTTTTTATATATTCCATTTGCAATTTTGGTAATGCTTGCAACAACAAATGCAATAAATTTGACAGATGGAGTTGATGGTTTATCATCTAGTGTATGTGCGATAATAATAACATGTTTAACAGTAATTGCAATGCTTAGAGGTGTAGGAGAAGTAGCAATATTAGGAAGTATTGCTGTAGGAAGTATTTTAGGATTTTTAATGTTTAACTTAAATCCAGCAAAAGTAATGATGGGAGATACTGGTTCATTATTTTTAGGAGGACTAATTTCTTGTTTAGCATTATACCTAAAATTACCATTACTTTTAATTGTAATAGCATTAATACCAATACTAGAAACTTTATCTGTAATACTTCAAGTATATTATTATAAAAAAACAGGAAATAGGATTTTCAAAATGGCACCATTGCATCATCATTTTGAATTATCTGGCTGGAATGAAAACAAAGTAGTTAGAGTATTTTCAGTTATTACATTATTGATGTGTATAATTGGAATATTAATTGTATAAAAAATGTCCCATTGGGACCGGGTCTTTTTGTTGCAAATCAAAAGTTGCCAAAAGACTCAGTCCCTAATTGAGAAGAAGAAAGGAGAGTAAAATGGCAAAGAAAAAAGCAAAGAAATTTTCCAGTTTTTTAGAAAATCCTATAGATTACACACTATTAATAACAGTGCTATTGTTATTAACGATAGGCTTAATAATGGTATTATCAGCCAGCTCTCCAACGTCAATAGCAGAGAGCGGAAAAAGTTATAAATATTTTGCAAAACAAGCTATTTTTGCCGCAATGGGTCTAGTAGCAATGGGAGTAATATCAAAAATTGACTATAGATTTTATAAAAAATTTTATAAATGGGGATATATAGTGTCTATTATATTGCTAGTAGCTGTGCTGGTCGTAGGAAAAAAAGTAAATGGAGCAAAAAGATGGATTGCAGTAACAGAAACGCTGTCATTTCAGCCGTCAGAACTTGTAAAATTTTGTATGATAATTTTCTATGCGGGGATATTGACAAGAGATAGAGAAGAATTGAAATATTTCATAAAAGGATGGATAAAACATTTAGTATGGCTTGCACCAATAATTTTATTAATAATGCTTGAGCCACACATGAGCGCATCAATGGTTATAATAGGAATTGTTGGAATAATGATGGTAATTGCAGGATGCAAAATGTGGCAAATGGTAGTACCAGGATGTGCAGTAGGAATCCCGGCACTGATTGCTTTAATTATACTTGAACCATATAGAATGAAAAGAGTAACGACATTTTTAAACCCTTGGAGTGATGCTCAAAAAGATGGATGGCAAGTTATTCAAAGTTTATATGCGATAGGTTCGCGGAGGTTTATTTGGAGCTGGATTAGGGCAAAGTAAACAAAAGTATTTATATTTACCAGAACCTCAAAATGACTTTATATTTTCAGTATTAGCAGAAGAATTAGGATTTGTAGGATGTGCTTTTGTTATAATTCTTTTTGCAATTTTTATATGGAGAGGAATTTTGATTGCGATGAAAGCACCAGATATGTTTGGAAGTCTTGTTGCAACAGGTATAACAGCACTTGTTGGAATACAAGTTATAATAAATATAGCAGTTGTAACATCGTCAATGCCAGCAACAGGTATGCCACTTCCATTTTTTAGCTATGGTGG